>NZ_JBGFTU010000003.1:0-244500 GCF_041276425.1 Kineococcus halophytocola
GCTGAGGAACCGGTCGGGTTGCTTCATCGCCGACCCCGCAGTCCCAGAACCGGCGCGACGACCGGTGCGACGGCCGGTGCGACGGCCGGTGCGACGGCCGGTGCGACGGCCGGTGCGACGGCCGGTGCGACGGCCGGTGTAGTGACTGGTGAGGTGGGTGCAGCAGCGCGGTGATCGGCGCGGTGGCCGGCGGCGGGATGGTCGGTCAAGGTCTGAGCGTCGATCGCTTCGGCGGCGCGGCGGTACTGCCCGGCCAGCCACTCATCGCCCAGGTGCAAGTAGATGCGGGTGGATTCGATGGAGGCGTGCCCGGCCTGGGCCTGGATCGCCTCCAGCGCCATGCCCGCCTCCCGCAGCCGGGTCAGGCAGGTGTGGCGCAGCTGGTGGCAGGTGAGGTGCCCCAGCCCAGCGCGTCGGCGGGCTCCGGCCAGGACCTCATCCAGGCCAGAAGCCGACAGTGGCTGCCCGCGTCGGGGACCTTTCAGGACGCAGAAGACGTGCCCGTGTCCGAGCTGGTCGGCCTCGGCGGGACGCTCGAGGGTGAGGTAGTCACCCAGGGCGGTGAAGAACCGTTTCGAGATGGGGACCTGGCGCTGGTGCCCGCCCTTGCCTTCGGCGATGAACACCCGCCGCGCCCCGACGTGCAGGTCCTCCAGGCGCAGGCGCAGGACCTCGCAACGGCGCAAGCCCCCCAGCAGCATCGCGGCGACCATGGCCCGGTCGCGGTGGGTGCGCAGCGCAGCGGTCAAGGCGTCGGCTTCGGCAGGGTTGAGGATGACCGGCAAGGTCCGCGGGGAGCGGATCAACGGGGTTCTGGATCCGCCGTTCTTGCGGGGTCGGTCGTGTTCGCGGCGGGTCGGCAGGCCCAGGGGGACGGGGTTGGCGGTGATGTCACCGCGGGCCAGCAGGAAGGTGTAGAAGCCGTTGATGCTGGACAGGCGGCGGCGCACGGTCCGGGCACTGACCGCTCTTGCTGCGGCATCGGTGACGGCGACCACGGGACCGGCCACGTCTGCTGATCCTGTCCGCTGGGTGGTGATGAACCCGAGCACGTCAGCGGCGGTGACTTCCGCCGGCACCTTCGCGATCACGGTGAAGAAGACCTTCAGGTCGTAGCCGGCGGCCAGGACGGTGTTGGGCCGGCAGCGGGCGGTGAGGAAGTCCAGGTAGGCGTCCAGCCACGGCTCCCCCAGGCGCACCGAGGGCAGGCCGGAGGGCGTCAACCCCTGGGTCAGTCGAAGATCCAGAACGGTCATGGGGTGCCTCCACGCTGAGGACGTCGAGCCCATCTGGGCTCAGATCGGAGGTTAGCCCCCGATCACCCGCATATCATCGCGTTGTGCGCGCAGTCGTGGGCGTCGACGCCTGCTCTACCCCACGACTGTCACCGATGTCTTGACACATCGAGTGTCACCGATGTCCGGATACATCACAGGTGCGGGCGGGTGCGTCCCGTCCTGGACGCGGTGGGGCGTCCGGCGGTCCTGGTGGTGACGCCTCCCCGCCCGGACCCGCGACGTAGCGGGCGTGGACCTCGCGGGCGTGGACCTCGCGGGCGTGGCGAACGGCGCGAGGCCGGTCCCACGGCCGTTCCCCTCCTCGTCCCCACCCCCAGGTCGACGTCACGGGCACCGCGCCGACGGCCGGACGGTCGAGCACCGCCGCAGCACACGTCGCTAGCGTCGCCCCGTGCGCCGCTCCACTCCCGCCGTGCTGGTCTTCGTCATCACCACCGCGCTGGCCCTGCTCGCCGTCGCGGTCTCCGTGGTGCTGCTGCCCGCACGGGTCCCCACCCACTTCGGTGCCGACGGCGCAGCCGACGACTGGGGCACCCGCACCGGCGCCGTCGCCTTCCAGGCGGTGATCACCGCAGGCACGGGCGCGCTGTTCGCCGCACTGGCCCGGTGGGTGCCGACGCTGCCCTGGGAGTGGATCAACCTTCCCGGCAAGCAGCGCTGGGCCGATCGGGGACTGCAGGGGGAAGTCCGTCGCCGCCTGCGCACCGACCTGCTGTGGATGGGCAGCCCGATGGCCCTGCTCAACCTCGCGCTCACCTCCTCCGTCGTCGATGCCGCCCGCAGCGGGACCGACAGCCTGCCGTGGTGGTTCTTCCTCGCCTTCGGGGGCTGGCTGGTGGCGATGACGGCCTACGTGGTCTTCACGTGCACGGTGCGCTACCGCCTGCCGGAGAGGTGACGCGACCACCCCGGCCCACCACGGGGTCACCCGGCCCTGCGCGCGGCCGGGGCGCACTTGCCTCTCGACGTCCCACCCGGCCGGTCCCCCCGGCTCCCCTCCCCGCCACGTTCGCCTAGCGTGGTGGTCCCCGATCGAGGAGCAACGGTGACGGATCCATCGCAGGACGACCGCTGGGACGCTGCCGGCGGTGGGCAGCAGCCCCATGCCGGGGACGCACGGCCCCCCTCGGGGCCGCCGTCCTTCGACAAGGGACCGAGCGGGCCCGCCCCGTTCCCACCCTCCCCCCACCCCGATCCGCACCCGTCGCAGAGCCGGTACCCCCCGCAGGGCCAGTACCCGCCCCAGGGCCGGTACCCGCCGTACCCCGACCGGTACTCCTCCGCCGGGCTGCGCCCCGTCGGCGCTCTGAGCACCGCCGCCGTCGTGCTCGCGGCCGTGGTCACCGGAGGTGAGCTGCTCAGCGGGCTGACGGGGTTCGGCTACTCCCCCGACGCGCTGTGGACGGCCTACGACACCGTCACCGTGGTGACGGGCCTGGCCTGGTTGGCGTCGTTCATCGTCACCGGCATCTGGCTGACCCGCGTGCGGCGGAACGCCGAGCTGCTGGCCCCGGCGTTCCACCACCAGCGGGCCTGGGGCTGGGCGTGGGCGGGCTGGGTCGTGCCCGTCGTCTCGCTGTGGTTCCCCTTCCAGGTGGTGCGCGATGCCGTGACGGCCTCGGCGAGCACCGCCAACCCGGCCGCTCCGCACTCGCCACGTCCTGCGTTCGGGCTGTGGTGGGGTACGTGGCTGGCGGGCATGGTCCTCACCAACGCCGCCGGGCAGCAGCCCATCGTGAACGCGGCGGCTGGTGGGGTGACTATTGGGGGGTTGCACCTGCTCGGTGCGGTCTGCCTGGTGGTGTCGCTCACGGCGTGGATCAGGATCGTCCGGACGGCGCGGTCCCTCCAGCAGGCCGCCGGCTGATCCTCACCGCGCCGCGGTCGCCCCGGACGACCGGTGCGCAGCGGTGACGGACGTCGCGCGGCACCCCCGCGGACCGGGCGTGCTGCTGGAGATGCGCACCGCCGCCGAGGCGGCGGTGCTGGCTGGTGGAGGTGCGCGCTGACGTGCCCGCGGTCGTGGTGCACCTGTCCGACGGCACCGGCGAGGACCTGAGCACCGTGGATCGAGGACGTCCCCGACGAGACGCCCGCCGTCCTCATCCCCCGGCTGGCCCGCCGTCCCGGGAGAGGCGGCCCCGGGAGAGCAGGTCCGAGGCCACCTGCGTGAAGTACACGCCGTACGCACCGGTGGTCAGCGCCGCACCGCAGGCCACCAGACCCCACACGGTGTCGCGGTCGGTGCCGGTGAGCAGCAGCGCCAGCAGCCCCGCCAGCCCGACCGCGCTCAACGCGGTGGCGAGCCAGGTGTCGACGCGCCGGCGGAAGATCCGCGCCATCGGGTAGAAGTGCAGCCCGACGACGAGCGCGATGGCTGGCAGCACGAGGTCGGGGCGCCCGACGGCACCCAGCACGTTGGCCGCGGCCACGACGAGCACGGCCTCGGCGGTGAACACCCACCCGAACGCCGTCCCGCTGCGCCTGCGCCACCGCTCCTCCTCCGGGGTCGCCACGGTGCTCGCGCGGCCGCGGGTGCGGGCCAGGCGCACCGCGGTGAGCACGAACCACGCACTGACCAGCACCCCCACCGCGGTGATGACCGCACCCGGGCCACCCGGCCAGGTTCCCAGCGTGTTGGCGCTCCACGCGGTGGTGAAGACGGCCATGAGCACCAGTCCGACGACCACGCCGTTCAGCAGACCCCGGGGCACGGGGCGTTCCTCGAGCACCCGTGGAGGCTAGCCGCCGGGACCGCGCCGGAACGGCGGAACGGGACGTCGGCGTGACGGACTTGACCGGAGCGCCACCGGGGCCTAAGTATCTGCGCATGAACGCAGGTTTGGGGAAGTGCTCCCTGGGAGTGGCCAGCCAGTACGTGGACCTGGCCGCCGAGGTGTTCTCGCTGCTGTCGGACCCGACGCGCATCCGCATCGTCCTGGCCCTGCGCGCCGGGGAGACGTCGGTGAACGAGCTGGCCGACCTGGTCGGCAAGTCGCCGACGGCGGTCTCCCAGCACCTCGCCAAGCTGCGCTGGGGCCGCGTGGTCACGACCCGGCAGGACGGCAACCGCGTCTTCTACCGGCTGGCGGACGAACACGCACGCACCCTGGTGGCCGAGGCCGTCTCTCACGCCGAGCACGCCCTGGAACCGCGCACCGCCCACCAGCGCGCCGGCGTGGCCCCCGGCGCCGGCGCCCGGGTGAACGGGCAGGAACCCCCCGGGCCGGGATCCGACCAAGGACCCGACCCGCGCGGGACCGGCCCCGGCACGGGCCCCGCCACCGGAGCGCACCGGTGAGCACCCCGCCCGCGAGCACCCTGACCCCCCGCCCGGACCTGGACCGGGCCGGGCGCGGACCCGGACGGGTGCTGCCGCGTCCCCCCTCGCTGTGGCGCACGGGCGTGCGACTGGCCGAGGTCCGCTGGGCCGGCCTCGCGCTGGCCCTGTTCCTGGTCGGCGGGGCCCTGCAGCTGTCCGGCGCGCCGACCTGGGCGTCCTGGACCGCCTACCTCGCCTGCTACGTCGCCGGCGGCTGGGAGCCGGGGTGGGCCGGGCTGCAGGCCCTGCGGGAGAGGACGTTCGACGTCGACCTGCTCATGGTCCTGGCCGCGATCGCGGCGGCGGGCATCGGGCAGGTCCTCGACGGCGCCCTCCTCATCGTCATCTTCGCCACCTCAGGCGCCGTC
Organism: Kineococcus halophytocola; assembly: GCF_041276425.1. NCBI lineage: Bacteria > Bacillati > Actinomycetota > Actinomycetes > Kineosporiales > Kineosporiaceae > Kineococcus > Kineococcus halophytocola. The sequence goes on from NZ_JBGFTU010000003.1 coordinate 4,989, forward strand.
GAAGCGGTCATCACGCAGCGCACCGCGGACTCGGTCAGCTCCCTGCTGGACCTGGCCCCCGAACGCGCCACCCGCCTGCACCCGGCCGACGGGTCGGAGCAGGAGGTCGACGTCGCCGACCTCGCCGTCGGCGACCTCGTCCTGGTGCGCCCGGGTGAGCGCATCGGCGCCGACGGCGCCGTCGTCGAGGGGACCTCCGAGGTCGACCAGCAGGCCGTCACCGGCGAGTCGGTCCCCGTGCCGCGCGGGCCGGGCGAGGCGGTGCTCTCCGGCACCGTCAACGGCACCGGTGCGCTGCGGGTGCGGGTCGAACGGGAGGCCACCGAGTCCGTCATCGCCCGCGTCGTGGCGATGGTCGAGCAGGCCAGCGCCACCAAGGCCCGCACGCAGCTGTTCATCGAACGCGTCGAGCAGCGCTACTCCCTCGGCGTCGTCGTCGCGACGCTGCTCGTCCTCGCCGTCCCGATGGCCCTGCTGGGGACGGCCTTCGAGGACGCGCTGCTGCGGGCGATCACCTTCATGATCGTCGCCTCGCCGTGCGCGGTGGTGCTGGCCACCATGCCCCCGCTGCTGTCGGCGATGGCCAACGCCGGGCGCCACGGGGTGCTGGTGAAGTCGGCCACCGTCATGGAGGCGGTGGGGCGCACCAGCCTCGTCGCCTTCGACAAGACCGGCACCCTCACCGAGGGCTCCCCGGAGGTCACCCGGGTCGTCACCGCGGGACGGTTGAGCCGGGAGCAGGTGCTGCGCGCCGCCGCAGCCGCCGAGCAGGCCAGCGAGCACCCCCTGGGCCGGGCGGTCGTGCGGGCCACCCGCGAGCGCGGCCTCGACGTCCCCCTCGCCCAGCACTTCCGGTCCCTCCCGGGCCGGGGGGTCCTCGCCGCGGTCGACGGGCACGCCGTGCGCGTCGAGCGCGCCGCGCGCCGCCCCCGCGGCGACGACGAGACGGCGGGGGGCGAAACGGCGGGGAGCGAGGTCGGGACCGTGGTGGCCGTGCACCTCGACGACGCCCTCGTGGGCACGATCACCCTGGTGGACCGGCTGCGCCCGGCCTCCCCGGCGGCGGTCGCCGCGGCCGCGGCCCTCACCGACGCCCCCGTGCACCTGCTCACCGGCGACGACGAGGCCGCAGCGCACCACGTCGCGGCCCGGACCGGGATCACCGCCGTCCACGCCCGGCTGCTGCCGCAGGACAAGACCCGCGTGGTCACCGAGCTGCAGGACGCCGGTGAACGGGTCCTGCTCGTCGGCGACGGGGTGAACGACGCCCCCGCCCTGGCGACGGCCGCGACGGGGATCGCCATGGGCCGTCACGGCTCGGACCTGGCCCTGGACACCGCCGACGCGGTCGTCGTCCGCGACGAGATCGACGCCGTCCCCCGGCTGGTGGCCCTGTCCCGGCGCGCCCGGCGGACCGTGGTCGCCAACCTCGCCATCGCCGCCACCTTCATCGTGGTGCTGGTCGCGTGGGACCTGACCGGTCACCTGCCGCTGCCCCTGGCCGTGGCCGGGCACGAGGGGTCCACCGTCGTCGTCGCCCTCAACGGCCTGCGGCTCCTGCGGGCGAGTGCCTGGGAGCGGTGACCCGGCACCCGTGACCTGGTGCGACTCGACGCCGCGCTGAAGCGGCGCTCCAGGACGGCCTGGACCAGCGCCGCCCTGTTCGGGACGTAGTGGATCGGAGCGCCGTCGGTGACCCCGGCCGCCCGGGCGATGCCGTCCGGGGAGGACCTGGTGAAACCGGCGGTCGCGAACTCGTGCCGGGCGGCGTCCAGCAACGCCTCCCTGCTGGTGCGGTCCTCGCTGGTCAGCCCGCTCCCGGGGCCCGCGCCGTCGTCGCTCACCGGTCCCGCCCGTGGTCCACGTGCCCACCCGTCGGGGGAACCCGCCCGGGCCCGGAGAGCACGGAGGGTTCGGGCCAGTTCGGCGGAGGACGTCACGCCGGAGAACACACCGGCCGGGCGGGTGGACGTGTTCCGTCCCGCCCCACCCCACCCTGCCCCGCCCCCTCGCGAACAGAACATGCTGCGCGGCACGTTCCGTCGCGGACACGGGAGTCCGACACGGGAGTCCGACACGGCCGCCGCACCTCCGTCCGCCGTCCGGACAGGAGACGAGACGTGCACCGACTCTCACGCCGCGGGTTCGTGGCCGGGGCCACCGGCCTGGTGGTCTCGGGCACCGGCGGAGAACACCCCGCCGCCGACCACGGCGACGTCGTGGGAGTGCGACGAGACCGCCACGGTCCTGCGCATGTCCCTGCGCGAGGACATCACGTTCACCGACGGCACCCCCGTCGACGGCGAGGGCGTGCGGGTCGACGTCGAGCACCTGCGCTCCGGTTCGGGGCAGGACCAGTTCATGGTCGCCGCCGCGCAGAGCGTCGACGTCGTCGACCCCGTGACGGTCGAGTTCCGCCTCGCCGAACCGGTGCCGGCGTTCATCACCTACCTCGGTCTCGTCGGCGGGGCGATGGCCTCACCGACCGCGATCGCGGCGGGAACCCTGGAGCAGGACCCGGTGGGTTCGGGGCCCTACGTCCCGTCCCCGGCCTGCAACCGGCCCGGCGGGACGTGCGTCCACACCCGCAACCCCGGCTGCTTCGCGCCCGAGGAGTTCCCCGACGACACGGTTCGGGTCCTGACGACGACGGACGTCACCCCCCCGGCTGAACGCGTTGAGGAGCCGGCAGATCAACGCCGCCTTCATCCGCCAGCAGAACGCCGACGAGATGGTCGCCAGCGGCCTGGACGTGCTGCAGCGGGCCGTCGACCGGCAGGGTTTCGTCATCGCCGGCCGGGACGGACGCTCCTCCCGGCCCTCGGTGACGTCCGGGTCCGCCAGGCCCTCAACACGGCTGTGGACACCGAGGGCCTGCTGCGCGCCGTGCTCGTCGGGGGCGGGGAGCTGACCAACCAGGTCTTCAACTCCGACAGCCCGGCGTTCGCCCCCGGGCTCGAGGGCACCTACCGGTACGACCCCGAGCGGGCCCGCCGGCTGCTGGCGGAGGCCGGGTGCACCGACGGGTTCGACCTCACCCTGCCCGACGTCCCCCACGACTCCCAGATCAACCCCACCATCGCCCAGCAGCTCGGCGACGTCGGCGTCCGCGTGCAGTGGGAACCGGTGGCGCAGGACCAGACCGTCCCGCCGCACCTCTCCGGCCGGTTCCCCGTGTTCTGGTTCACCCCGGCCTCGGCGTCGGCTGGCAGGACGACGAGCTCGACGCGCTCGTCGAGGCGGCCCGGTACGCACCCGCGCAGGACGCCGACGCGGCCTTCGCGCGGGTGGGGCGCTGGCTGGTCGAGAACGCCTGGCTCGCCCCCTGGTACAACCCCGGGAACCAGTTCGCGGTCGACGCGAACACCCGCTGCGACATGCAGGCCCAGAACGCCGTCCCGTTCCTGCGCAGCGTCCGACCGGCCGAGCCGTCGTGACCGGCCCCGATCCCGCGGCCCCCGTTCCCACCCGAAGGAAGAGGTGACCCCGTGACGTCTTTCCTGTTCCGCCGCAACGGCTCAGGAGCACTGCTGGTCGCCGTCTCCTCGCTCCTGGCCTTCCTGCTGGTCCAGACCGACGCGACCACCGTGGCCGCACGATCTCTGGGCGAGAACGCGACCACGGACCCGCCCACGACCTCGCGCACGGCCCCGAGCCGGACGGGCGGCGGTCGTCGCTGTGCGCGGGCCCCGTCCGCCCCGAGGGGCCCGTCGTGCACCTGCAGGCGTGGCGCCTGGGCTTCGAACCCAGCGAGGAGGTCACGGTCGTCCTCGACGCCGACCGGGGTCAGGCGCTGCGCACCGCGTAGTGCAGACCCACGACGCCCTGGGCGAACCGGCGCTGCCCGGTCAGCTCCAGGTCGACCCGGACCCCGGGAGGGAACACCGGCAGGCCTCCCCCGACGACGACGGGGCAGACCAGGAGCACGCAGGCGTCGACGAGGCCGTGCCGGAACGCCTCGGCGGCCAGCCGCGCGCCGCCGACGCTCAGGTCCGCCCCGGCGGCGTCCTTCCAGCGCCGGACCTCGGCGGGGTCGAACCCGCGCCGCAGGGTGGTCCGCGCCGTCGTGACCTCCTCGAGGGTGGTGGAGAACACGACCTTGTCGGTGTCGCGCCAGGTGCGGGCGTACTGCCGCACGACGTCGGGCTCGTCCACCAGCCAGTCGTCGTCCTCCCAGACGCGCATGGTCTCGTACATCCGCCGCCCGTACAGGGCCGTGCCCACGCCCCGCTCGTGCTCGTTCCAGAACGCGTGGACCTCCTCGTCCGGCACGGACCAGTCGAAGGCGCCGTCCGCGTCCTCCAGGTACCCGTCGAGGGAGGTGTTCGCCGCGTAGACCAGCTCGCCCATCTGCTCCTCCACCGTCCGGGGACCCCGACTCTGCACCTCCGGGGGACGGCGCGGCAAGGAGCACGCCCACCCGGCCCCGGGGTGACGTCGCCCGGGCGGCGCATCCAGCGGTGGGCGGAACGTCCCGACCACTCCTGCATGTCCACCTCCGCCGCCCCCGGGGCCCGCGTCGTGGGGTTCACGCGCGAAGCGGGCTGGTGCCAGGCCCCCGGCTGCGCGCACCCCGTCCCCGAGGGTGCGGCGCTGCTGGCGCTGCCCGACGGGCGGTTCACGCACTACGGGCGCAGCTGCGTGCGCCGCGTCCTGGGACTGGCCCTGACCGTGGAGGACCTGCTGGCCGTCGAGGCGCGCCGGCACGCCGCGTTCGTCGTGGCCCTGGCGCACGTGCACGCCGCCTTCGTCGCCGAGGACCCCGGCCTGTGCGCCGAGCTCCTGGCCGGCACCGGGGCGCTGCGACCGGCGACCGTGGCCGAGCGGGTCGTGCTGGAGTCGGCCCGGGCCCGGCTGGAACTCGTCCTGGCCGCCGCGGCGTCCGGCCCGGACGCCGCGGTGGCCGGCGCGTAGGCTGCGGACGTGGTCGTGCCGGTCAGCCATCCCCTGCAGCGGTACAGCGTCAGCGGGTACCAGGAGACCGACCTGCCCACCGGTGCGGTCGCCTGGTCGGCGAACCTCCTGCGTCACGGCCAGGGTTTCGGCCTCGTCACCGACCACGGCGACGGCCGGCCCTGCGAGTGGGCGTTCACCGACGAGGGGTACGGCCGGGAGTTCCTCGCCGCGGCGGCGGGGTTGCACCCCGGGGCCGGGGACCCCGGCGGGGTCCTGGTCGACCAGCTCCTGACGATCCGGCAGCTGAACGCCCTGGACCAGGTCGCCTACTGCCTCGAGGGGGACGCGTTCGAGGAACGTGGCGAGCACCGCCTGGCCGACCCCGGGCGCACGTTCCTGCAGGTGCGGCGCGACCTGGCCGAGCAGCACCCCGGGCAGAACCCCCGCATCTGGGACAAGAACGCCTCGGCGATGGTGCCGGTGACGTCCCCGCCCGGGTGAGGGCCCGTGCTCCCGGGGTGCGCCCGCGGGTCAGGCCGCGCGGGTGGCGGCGACCAGGCCCTCGAGGACGGCGGTGAGCTTCTCCACGACCTCGGCGTCGTCCTTGGGGTGGAGCTCGGCGAAGCGGACGACCGAGCCGGGGATGGCGAAGGTGACGTCGGACAGGACGTTCGCGCCGGCGATGCCGAGGGCCTTGCGGGCGTCGTCCTGGGCCCAGACCCCGCCGTACTGGCCGAAGGCGGAGCCGACGACCACGAGCGGGGTGCCGTTCAGCGAGCCGGCGCCGTAGGGGCGCGAGGCCCAGTCGATGGCGTTCTTCAGCACGGCCGGGACGGTGCCGTTGTGCTCGGGGGTGACCACGAGCACCGCGTCGGCCGCGGTGAGCGCCGCGCGGAGGTCGGTGACGGCCTGCGGGACCGAGCCCTCGACGTCGACGTCCTCGTTGTAGAAGGGCAGGTCGGCCAGGCCCTCGTGGATGGTCAGCGTGACCCCCTCGGGGGCCAGGGCGACGGCGGTCTCGGCGATCTGCCGGTTCGTGGAGGCGGCGCGCAGGCTGCCGACCAGCACCAGGACGTCGGTCACGGGGGTTCTCCTCGTCGGGCGGGGCACGCACCCGGTCGGGTGCTGGAAACGGACTGTAGTCCGTATCTGCTCCCGGCTTCAAGCACCCCGCGCGTCACCTAGGCTGCGCGGGTGGTGCGGATGCTGGCCCGGCTGGGCGACGACGGGGCCCTGCCCGGCCGCGCCGACGCCTCCCGCAACCGCGAGCTGCTGCTGTGCACGGCCCGGGACCTGCTGCGCGAGGTCGGGCCCGAGGAGCTGAGCATGGACGCCCTGGCCGAGGCCGCCGGCCTGGGCAAGGGCACGGTCTTCCGCCGCTTCGGTTCGCGCGCAGGGCTCTTCGCCGCCCTGCTGGACGAGGACGAACGCGCGTTCCAGGCCGCCTGCCTGGCCGGCCCCCCACCCCTGGGGCCCGGCGCCGACCCCCTGGAACGGCTCGTCGCCTTCGGCCGCGAGCGCCTGCGCTTCGCCGACCACCGCGCCGCGCTGCTGCGCGAGGCCCGGGCCCGGCCCTCCACCGCCGGGTCCCCCGGGGACTTCAGCCGGCTGCACCTGCGCGTCCTGCTGGAGGCCGCCGGGGCGCGGGGGGACACCGAGGTCCTCGCCTACCAGTTGCAGGCGGCCCTGGAGGCGCCGCTGCGCCACCACGTCGAGGCGGGACCGGCCGGTCCGGCCGCCGCTCACGCCCCGCCGCTGGAACGGCTCACCGCCGGGTGGGCCGACCTCGTCCGCCGGGTCGTCCCCGGCCGCTGACCGGACTGGCGGGGACCGGCGCGGGCTAGTGGGGTGCGGTGCGCTGGTAGAGGACGTGGTCCTGCCAGCGCCCGGCGATCTTCAGGTACCGGCGCGCCACCCCGATGCGCTCGAACCCGTTGCGCTGCAGCACCGCCTGCGAGGCGGAGTTCGACAGCAGGGTCCCGGCCTGCAGCCGGTGCAGGCCCAGCCCGCCCGGGGCCGGGGCGAAGGCGAGGTCCAGGAGGGCGGCGACGGCGTGGGTGGCGACCCCGCGGCCGTTGACAGCCTCGGCGACGAAGTACCCGACGTCGGCGGACTGGAACGGGCCCCGGACGACGCCCGAGACCGTCAGCCGCCCCACGAGTTCGCCGTCGTGCTCGATGACGTACGGCACCGCCCGGCCGGCCTCGTGCTCGGCCAGCGCCGCGGCCAGCACGTCCTCCTGGCCCGGAGTGGTGAAGTACGTCTCGTCCCGTTCGGGTTCGTAGGGGGCCAGGAACGGCCAGTTCTCCCGCAGCAGCGCCGCGACCGCGGCCGCGTCGCCGGTCCGGGCCAGGCGCAGCGTCGTCCCGGCGCTCACGAGATCACGAACCAGACGGTCTTGCCGTTCTCGTCGTGCTCCACGCCCCAGCGGTCGGAGACGATGTCGACCAGGGCCACCCCCCGGCCGCCCTCGGCCTCCGGGGCCGCGTCCCGGCGCACGGGCGGGTGCGGGTTGCCGTCGGAGACGGCCACGTGCAGCGCCGGCCCGTCGCCCTCGCAGGACACGCGCACCCGCACCGGCGGGCCGCCGTGGCGCACGGCGTTCGTCACCAGCTCCGAGACCAGCAGCTGGGCCTCGTCCAGGACACGGGCGTGGTGGGCGGCGCAGAACGCCTCGGACAGGAACGCCCGCGCCCGCCGCGCCGAGTGCTCCTCGTCGGGCAGCACGATCTCCGCCGCCGGGGTCGCCTCGCACACGGTTCCATCCAACACCATCGCCCCCCACCCCGCTCCGGGCGCACGGGTGGGGCCTCAGGACGTCAGCAGCTGCACCAGTTCCGCGGCCGTGCGCGCCACCCCGGCCCGCAAGGCGTCCAGCTCGGCGTCGCGCACGTGCCCGGCCGAGAGCTGCTCGGCCACCCGGGGCGTGCGCCCGGGGTCGGTGGTGCGCTCGGACAGTTCCAGGCCCAGCCGCACGCACGTGGCCAGCGGGGTCGCCCAGCCGGGGCGGTCCACCTGCGACAGCGCGTGCGCCAGGTCCTCCGGGAACGCCCAGGCCGCCAGCGCCTCGGCCGAGACCCGGGTGTGGGTGGCGCCGTAGCGGCGCTCCTCGGCCGCCAGCAGGTCCTCGCGGTCGGCGGCCCCGGCCATCATCGACGGGTACTCCACCGGGTCGCAGCGCACCAGCAGCGCCTGCCCCAGCCGGGCCAGCAGACCCACCGAGAACGCCTCCGGGGCCCCGCACCCCAGGCGGGGGGCGAACTCGGCGGCGGCCACCGCCGTCAGCACGCTGCGGTCCCAGAACCCGGCCAGGGCCTCGGGGACGTCGTCCAGACCGGCCAGGGCCGAGACCGCCAGGCTGCGGACGGTGGAGAACCCCACGACGGTCACGGCGAAGGCGGGCTGGGAGACCTTGCCCGAGAGCCCGAAGTAGGCGGAGTTGGCCAGCCGCAGCACCTTGGCCAGCAGCGCCGGGTCGTAGCCCAGGGTCCGGCCCAGCGACCGCGCGTCGGAGCGGTGGTCGTCGGCCTCGGCCACGACGCGGGCCGCCACCGGCCGGTGCGCGGGCAGGTCGTCGAGGGCGGCGGAGATCCGGCCGAGCACCTCCACGGCCCCGGGCGGGGTCGTGGACGTGGCGGGCACGGTGGACGTGGCGGGCGTGGTGCTCACGCGGGCACCCCCTTCAGGGCCGTGGCGGCGGCGCCGGGCACCAGCCGCCCGCCGTCGCGCAGCACGTCGGTCAGGGCCTGGCGCGTCAGCGGCCGGGAGTACAGGAACCCCTGGACCGCCTCGCACCCCAGACCGGTGATGACCTCGTCCTGCTCGAACGTCTCCACGCCCTCGGCGACGACCCCCAGGCCCAGCGTGCGGGCCAGGGAGACGACGGCGGCGGCCACCGCCCGGGCCGGGCCGGTCGTGGCGCGCAGGTCCCGCACGAAGGACCGGTCGACCTTGAGGTGGTCCACCGGCAGGTCCTTGAGGTAGGCCAGGGAGGAGTAGCCCGTCCCGAAGTCGTCGATCGCCACGCTCACCCCGTCGGCCCGCAACTCCTCCAGCACCTGCCGGCACGCGCGCAGGTCGCTGGCCAGGGCGGTCTCGGTGACCTCCAGGCACAGGTCGCTCAGCGCCAGACCCGCCTCGGCCACGGTGCGGCGCACCCCGGCGGCGAAACCCTCGGCGGCCAGGCTGACGGCCGAGACGTTGACCGCGACGTGCTCGGGGCTCACGGCGACCTCCCCGGCGGCCTGCGCGGCCCGCCAGCCGGCCAGGTCGCGGCAGGCGACCCGCAGGACGTGGGCGTCCAGGGCCGGCACGAGGTTGGCGCGCTCGGCCAGTTCGATGAAGACGTCCGGGCGCACCGGCCCCAGCTCCGGGTGCGTCCACCGGCACAGGGCCTCGACGCTGCGCAGGTGCGCGGGCCGGCCCGGGCGCACGACGGGCTGGTAGTGCACGTCCACCCCACCGCGGGCCAGGGCCTCGCGCAGGTCGGCCACCAGGCGCAGGGCCCGGCGCGCCCGCGTGCGGACCTCCTCGTCGAGCAGCGTCCACCGGCCGCCCCCGGCGGCCTTGGCCTCGTGGACGGCGATGCCGGCGTCGCGCACGACCTCCTCGGCGCTGCAGGTCAGGCCCTGCAGCAGCACGACGCCGATGCTGGCCACGAGCCGCAGCCGCAGGCCGTTGACCTCCACGGGGACGAGCACGGCCTCCAGGACGCGCTCGGCGGTGGCCCGCACCGCGTCCAGGTCGGCGAGGTCGGCGCAGACGAGGACGAACTCGTCCCCGCCGGGGCGGGCCACCAGGTCCCCTGTGCGCACCGTGCGCGCCAGGCGCCGGGCCACCTCCACGAGCACCGCGTCCCCGGCCTCCGGGCCCAGGCCGTCGTTGACGGTCTTGAAGTCGTCCAGGTCCACCATGAGGACGCCGACGGCCTCGCCCTGACCGGGCGCCCGGCCCGGCAGGGCGAGCAGGTCCGAGAGCCGTTCCAGCAGCGCCAGCCGGTTCGGCAGCCCCGTCAGCAGGTCGTGCTGGGCCTGGTAGGCCAGCCGGTGCTCGCGGGCCAGGCGGTCGGTGACGTCCTCCACGGTGCCGATGAACCCCGCGCCGTACCCGGGGGTCCGGCTCGGGGCCAGGCGCACGCTCACCCACCGGACCTGACCGGCGGCCGTGCGCAGCCGGGTGTCGAGCGTGACCGGCTCCCCGGCCAGGACGGCCGCGACGGCCTCGACGACCCCGCTGCGCTCGTCGTCGACGACGTGGGTCAGCCACGCGGTGCCGCACAGCTCCTCGGCCGGCAGGCCGATCAGCTCGGCGAAGGCGTCGTTGACGCGCGAGAGGCGGGCCCCGACGTCGGAGACGATCGTGGGCACCGGGGAACTGCGCGCCAGCGTGGCGAACCGCTCCTCGGCCGCCCGCAGCGCGGCGTGCGCACGCTCGTCCTGCGGCAGGGCCACGGTCAGGACCCAGAAGTGCTCCCCCGCCCCGGCGCGGGCCGCCGCGCCCAGGCCGGAGCCGGGACGTTCGGGGACGGGCCAGGCCACGACCTCGGTGCGGCGCAGCTCGCCCCCGGCGGTGACGGCCTCCACGCCGTAACGGGTCCGGCGCTCGCGCGAGAGGCGCTCGGCCTCGGGCCCGGCGCGCAGCAGCCGGGTGACCGCGACGTCGACGAGGTGGTCGGCGTCGACGCCGAACAGGTCCGCGGCGGCGGTGTTGGCCCAGCGGACGCGGGCGACCTCGCGGGCCGCGGGGGCGTGCGGGCGGGAGACGACCAGGACCGGGTCCTGCGCGGCGGCGGCGTGGTGCAGCAGCGCGGCACCGACCCCGTCGACGGAGTCCGGGCTCCCCCCGGGGTGGTGGCTGCGCCACGCCTCGTTCAGCACTGGTCCCGTCCCCGGTGGTTCCAGGCGGTCCCCTCCGTGGGACCGCGTCGCAGTGTCCATCGGCACGTTGCGCCACGAACTGACCCTCTCGAGGTGCACGGACGCAACGGTCGGGGGGACACCGTGCGGGCAGCGGCTGCGCTGCGTGACGTCACCACCCGCCCGCAGCGGCGGGCGGGCCTCAGCCCTGCGCGCGGAACAGCACCAGGACGTCCTGCGTGCGCCAGGTCCCGGCCGTCGTCGTCCACCGCGCCACCCCCGCCGGGGGTGGGACGGCGGCGCTGCGCCAGCGCAGGGCCCAGGGTTGCGGCTGCACCGGTCCGGGGTCGCGGCGGGCGTAGTTCCAGCGCAGGAGCTGCTGCAGGACGGGGCCCGCCTCCTCGAGGCGCGCCTGCAGGAGGGGGTGCAGGACGGCGGGGTCGGAGAACTGGTCGACGATCTCGCAGTCGCAGGCGTACGCCAGCAACCCGATCTCCCCCGGGGCCGTGACGCGCTGGTCTCCGACGATCCGGCCGACGTCGGTACCGATCGCCCGGTACTGCGCGGGGGTGGCGAAGTTGCCGAACACCGGCGGGTACGCCCACGGCAGGGGCAGGGCGGCCGCCGGCACGGACGCGGCCAGCCCGCCCACGGCGGCCAGGGCTGTGAGGACGGGCAGGACCCGCCGGGCCCGGTCGTGCAGCAGCACCCCCAGCCCGACCACGGCGACGAAGGACAGCGTCGCGGCGGGCGGCACGTAGTACCACTGGTAGGGCGGGACGCCCAGGACGCTGTAGACGCCGAAGTAGGCGACCCCGCCGATCCCCAGGCCGACGAGCCCGCGCCGCACGGCGTCGCGGGTCCGCACCAGCCCCACGAGCAGGAGGACCAGCACGACGAGCCCGAGCGCGGCCCCGGTGACACCGGCCCCGACGGCGACGGGGGTGTTCGGCCAGTAGTGGGTCCACAACCCCTGCAGGTACGTGCGGTCGGGCCCGAAGTCCCGCTGGTTCGTCTTGATGACGAACGTGTCGGGGATGGCCGACCCCAGGAACCACCAGCTCACGGCGAACCACGGCAGCGAGACGGCGCAGCAGGTGAGGACGGCGACGTGCAGCCGGCGCAGCACCGGACCGCAGACGAGGGCCAGCAGGACGACGAACACCACCGTGTCCAGCCGGGCCAGCAGGGCCAGGCCCGCCACGACGCCGTACAGGGCCGGCCGGCCGGCGACCCCCGCGGCCAGCAGGGCGAGGACGGCGGTGAACACCAGCACGACCTCGAGCCCGACCGCCGAGACCAGCAGCGGGTTGGCCAGCACGACGACGACGGCCGCGCCGGCCCACCAGGCGGAGATCCCGGCGCGCCGCGTGACGACCCCGGCGCAGCCGGCGGCGACCGCGGCCAGGACGGTGGTGACGAGGCCGAGGGCCAGTTCCCCGTCCGCGCCGGCGAACGGCCCGACGAGCAGGAAACCCAGGGCCAGCAACCCCACGTTGAGCGGTGAGGTCGCGGCGTTGGAGGTGATCCCCGGCGTCATGCCCCAGTGGACGTGCTCGGCGAGGTTCCGCGCGTAGGCCAGGGTGATGTACGTGTCGTCGATGAGGCCGCGCGAGGTGGTCCACGACAGCAGGGCACCGACGAGGGCGCCGAACAGCGGCAGGACCACCCGGGAGGTGGTACGAGGGGGCACGGCTGCATCCCACCACACCCACCACGACCCGGGGACGACGACGGCCGCCCCCCTGGCGGGGGACGGCCGTCGTCGGTGTGCCCGAACGGGTCAGACGCTGGTCAGCGACCGCAGCACGTACTGCAGGATCCCGCCGTTGCGGTAGTAGTCCGCCTCACCGGGGGTGTCGATGCGCACGAGCGCGTCGAACTCCACGGTGGCGCCGTCGGGCTTCGTCGCGGTCACCTTCACCGTGCGGGGCGTGCGGCCCTCGTTGAGCTCGGTGATGCCGGCGATGTCGAACGTCTCGGTGCCGTCCAGGCCCAGGGAGGCCGCCGACTCCCCCTGGGGGAACTGCAGCGGGACGACGCCCATCCCGATGAGGTTGGAGCGGTGGATGCGCTCGAAGCTCTCGGTGATGACGGCCTTGACGCCCAGCAGCGCGGTGCCCTTGGCCGCCCAGTCGCGCGAGGAGCCCGAGCCGTACTCCTTGCCGCCCAGGACGACCAGCGGGGTGCCCTGCGCGGCGTAGTTCTGGGCGGCGTCGTAGATCGACGTCTGCTCCCCGCCGGCGGTGAAGTCGCGGGTGAAACCGCCCGAGACGCCGTCCAGCAGCTGGTTCTTCAGGCGGATGTTCGCGAACGTGCCGCGGATCATCACCTCGTGGTTCCCGCGCCGGGAGCCGTAGGAGTTGAAGTCCGCGCGCTCCACGCCGTGCTCGGACAGGTACACCCCCGCCGGGCTGTCGGGCTTGATGGACCCGGCCGGGGAGATGTGGTCGGTCGTCACCGAGTCGCCCAGCAGCGCCAGGACGCGGGCCCCGGAGATGTCGGTGACCGGGGAGGGCTCGGCCTGCATGCCCTCGAAGTACGGGGGCTTGCGGACGTAGGTCGACTCGGAGTCCCAGGCGAAGGTGTCGCCCTCGGGCGTGGGCAGCCCCTGCCAGCGCTCGTCACCGGCGAAGACGTCGGCGTAGTCCTTGACGAACATGTCCTTGCTGATGGCCTCGCCGATGACCCGCTCCACCTCGGCCGCGTCGGGCCAGATGTCGCGCAGGAACACGTCCTGGCCGGACTCGTCCTGCCCGATCGGGTCGTTCTCCACGTCCCAGTCCATCGTGCCGGCCAGGGCGTAGGCGATGACCAGCGGCGGGGAGGCCAGGTAGTTCATCTTGATGTCGGGGTTGATCCGGCCCTCGAAGTTCCGGTTCCCCGACAGCACGGCGGTGACGGCGAGGTCGTTCTGCTGGACGGCCGCCGACACCTCCTCCGGCAGCGGGCCGGAGTTACCGATGCAGGTGACGCACCCGTACCCGACGAGGTGGAACCCGAGCTTCTCCAGGTACGGGGTCAGCCCGGCCTTGTCGTAGTAGTCGGTGACAACCTTCGACCCCGGCGCCAGGGAGGTCTTGACCCACGGCTTGCGGGTCAGGCCCCTCTCGACCGCGTTCTTGGCCAGCAGCGCCGCGGCGACCATGACCGAGGGGTTGGAGGTGTTGGTGCAGCTGGTGATCGAGGCGATGGCGACGGCGCCGTGGTCGATCTGCGTCTGCGTCCCGTCGGCCATCGTGAGCGCCACCGGGTTGGAGGGGCGGCCCTCGGCCAGACCCGGCGCGTGGGGTTCCTGACCGGCGTTGCTGCCGGTGGCGGTGGGAGCGTCGGAGGCCGGGAACGTCTCGGCCAGGGCCTCGTCCTGGGCCGACGTCGGGGTGACGTAGTCGCCGAGGGCGGCGCGGAACGCGGCCTTGGCCTCGGCCAGCACGATGCGGTCCTGCGGGCGCTTGGGACCGGCGATGCTCGGCACCACCGTGGACAGGTCCAGCTCGAGGTACTCGGAGTACTTCGCCTCGACCGCCGGGTCGTGCCACAGGCCCTGTTCCTTGGTGTAGGCCTCGACGAGGGCGACCTGCTCCTCGCTGCGGCCGGTCAGGCGCAGGTAGTCCAGGGTCACGTCGTCGATCGGGAAGATCGCCGCGGTGGAACCGAACTCCGGGCTCATGTTCCCGATGGTGGCGCGGTTGGCCAGCGGCACCGAGGCGACGCCCTCGCCGTAGAACTCCACGAACTTGCCCACGACACCGTGCTGGCGCAGCATCTCGGTGATCGTCAGGACGACGTCGGTCGCGGTCGCGCCGGCCGGGATCTCCCCGGACAGCTTGAACCCGACGACGCGCGGGATGAGCATCGAGACGGGCTGGCCGAGCATGGCCGCCTCGGCCTCGATGCCGCCGACGCCCCAGCCGAGGACGCCCAGGCCGTTGACCATCGTGGTGTGCGAGTCGGTGCCGACGAGGGTGTCGGGGTAGGCCTGCAGCTCCGAGCCCACCTGGCGGGGGAACACCACGCGCGCGAGGTGCTCGATGTTCACCTGGTGCACGATCCCGGTGCCCGGCGGGACGACCTTGAAGTCGTCGAAGGCCGTCTGGCCCCAGCGCAGGAACTGGTAGCGCTCGCGGTTGCGGCCGTACTCGATCTCGACGTTCTGCTCGAACGCGTCGGGGCGGCCGAACACGTCGGCGATGACGGAGTGGTCGATGACCAGCTCGGCCGGGGCCAGCGGGTTGACCTTGGTCGGGTCCCCGCCGAGGTCGCCGACGGCCTCGCGCATGGTGGCCAGGTCGACGATGCAGGGCACGCCGGTGAAGTCCTGCATGATGACGCGCGCGGGGGTGAACTGGATCTCGGTGTCCGGCTCGGCGTCGGGGTCCCAGCCGCTCAGGGCGCGGATGTGGTCGGCCGTGATGTTGGCGCCGTCCTCGGTGCGCAGCAGGTTCTCCAGGAGGACCTTCAGGCTGAACGGCAGCGCCGCCGCCCCCTCGACCTGGTCGAGGCGGAAGATCGTGTAGTCCGTCCCGGACACTGTTAGGGTAGCCTTGGCTTCGAAGCTGTTGTGGCTGCTCACCGGGAGCTCCTCACTCGTCGTCCGACGTCGTCGCGTCGCACCGCGCCGCCGTCCTTGCCGTGCTCGATGGTCCCACCGTCAGCGGGGGGACCGACCTGCGGGGTGTCGCTGCGCGAGGCCGTCCACCACGTCCGGACCCCCTCGCGACCATTTATCTCGACGTCAAGATACCACTGCGGGGCCGGGCCCGGCAGCCCGACGCACCGCGACGGACCACCCGGACGGGCCCACCCGGATGCAGCACGGTCGGCTTGAGCCCGGTGACGGTCGGTCAGCACAGTGGGGACACGCACCCGTCCCCCGCCCGGAGGTCCCGATGCCCCTGCTGTCCCGCCGCCCCCCGCGCCACGTCCCCCGCCACTCCACCCGCGAGCCCTTCCGCCCCTGGGACGCCGCCGCGGCCGCCGCCGGCCCCGGCGGGCAGGCCCCCACCGACGTCCTGGAGAGCGTGCTGGAGGCCCTGGACGGTCTCGACGCGCGCGAGCGCGAGACCGTCTGACCCTCGCCGCCGACTCTCAGCGCACGAAGCGCGCCACGCACTCCACGTGGTGGGTCATGGGGAACAGGTCGAAGGCGCGCAGCCCCTCCAGCCGGTACCCGTGCCCGGCCAGGAACGCCGTGTCGCGCGCCAGCGCCGCCGGGTCGCACGCGACGTAGGCCACGGCCCGCGGCGCCAGGGCCGCGATCTGCTCGACGACGGCACGGCCGGCGCCCGAGCGCGGGGGGTCCAGGACGACGAGGTCGGTGCGGCGCGCGGTGAGCTCCTCGTCGTCGAGCGCCTCCTGCACCGCCCCGGCCCACAGCTCCACCTGCGGGTGCTCGTGCAGCGAGCGCCGGGCGTCGCGCACGGCGCGCTCCTCCCCCTCCACGGCCAGCACGGACCCCTCGGGTCCGACCGCCTCGGCCAGCAGCGCGGTGAACAGGCCCACCCCGGAGTACAGGTCCAGGGCGTGCTCGCCCGCGCGCGGCTCCAGGGCCGCCAGGACCGCCTCGCCCAGCAGCCGCGGGGCGGCGGGGTGGACCTGCCAGAACCCGGCCCCGCCGACGCGGAAGGCGTGCTCGCGCTCGGCGTCCCCGGTGCGCACGGTGACGCGCTCGCCGACCCAGGTGCGGCCCGAGACGCGGTGCAGCCCCTCGGGGGTGCGCACGGCGACGGAGGCGCCCGGCAGCTTGGGCAGGTGGGCGTGGGTGCCGGGCAGCGGGTCGACCACGGCCAGGGGCGCCGCGCCGTCGGACCCGGCGGCGACCTCGACGGTGGCCACGTTGCCGAAGCGCGCGCCCAGGACGCCGGAGCCGACGACCGCGCGCGTGCTGATCGGGCAGTCCGCCAGGGGCACGACCTGGTGGGAGCGGTGGGCGCGCAGCCCCGCCCGGCCCTCGGCGTCGACGGCGAACTGGGTGCGGGTGCGCCAACGCAACCCCTCACCCTCCCCGCCGGCGACACCGGCGTCACCGGCGACACCGGCGAGGGGGGCCTGCTCGACCTCCACCGCGACGTCGAGCCCGGCGAGCCGGTGGAACTGCTCGGTGACCACGGCCGCCTTGAGCGCGCGCTGGCGGGCGGGGGTGACGTGCTGGAAGTCGCACCCCCCGCACAGGCCGGGCCCGGCGACGGGGCACGGCGGTTCGACGCGGTCGGGGTCGGCGGTCAGGACGCGCACGGCGTCCGCGCGCCAGAACGAGGCGCCGTCGGCCCCCTCGGTGACGCGGGCCAGCACCCGCTCACCGGGCAGGGCGTGCCGGACGAAGACGACGCGGCCCTCGTGCCGGGCGACGCAGTGGCCGCCGTGGGCGACCGGCCCGACCTCCAGCTCGATCTCGGTGCCGCGAGCGTCGGGACCGGCCGGGGCCGGGCGCCGCGACGTGCGGCCTCGACCGCGGGTGGGGCGGGGGGCGGGGCTGCTCACGGGGTCTCCTCGGTGCTGCGGGTGGGAGCGGGGTCGCGGTCCACGGGGCCGGGCCCGAAGGTGCCGCGGCGGACGGTGCCGGGGGCCTGCCGTTCCAGCCGGTCCTCCAGGCCCGCCGAGCTGGACAGCTGCCACGGGACGCTGGCGACCATGACGCCCGGCAGGTAGCGCAGCCGCGCGCGCAGGCGCAGCGCGGACTGGTTGTGCAGGAGGGTCTCCCACCAGTGCCCCACGACGTACTCGGGCACGTACACGATGACGAGGTCGCGCGGGTGGCGCGCCCGCAGCGCCTTGACGTGCTCCAGGACCGGGCGGGTGATCTCGCGGTACGGGGAGTCGAGCACGGTCAGCGGCACGGGGACGCCCAGGGCCTCCCAGCGCCGTCGCAGCGCGGCGGTCTCCTCCGGTTCGACCGCGACCGTGACGGCCTGCAGGTCGGTCGGCTTGGCCGCGCGGGCGAAGGCCAGGGCCCGCAGCGTGGGCCGGTGGATCTTGGAGACGAGGACGACCCCCCGGACCCCGGTGGGCAGCGCCTTGGCCTTGGCGTCGGGCGCGACCTCCAGCTCGCGGCTGACGTTGGTGTAGTGGCGCCGGATGAGCTTCATGTTCACGAAGACGACGACCATCGCGAGGATGGCGATCCACGCGCCCTGGGTGAACTTCGTCAGCAGGACGATGACCAGCACCGTCGCCGTGAGGGCGAGGCCGATGCAGTTGATGACGCGGGAGCGGCGCATCTGCGCGCGCCGGGCGGCGTCGGTCTCGGTGCGCAGGTGCCGGTTCCAGTGCCGGATCATCCCCGTCTGGCTCATCGTGAACGAGACGAAGACGCCGACGATGTAGAGCTGGATGAGCCGGGTCACCTCGGCGTCGAAGGCCAGGATGAGCACGATCGCGGCCACGGCCAGGGCGATGATCCCGTTGGAGAACGCCAGCCGGTCCCCGCGGGTGTGCAGCTGCTTGGGCAGGAAGCCGTCGCGGGCCAGGATCGAGCCGAGCACGGGGAAGCCGTTGAACGCCGTGTTGGCCGCCAGCACGAGGATGACGCCGGTGGCGGCGGTCACGACGTAGAAGGCCACCGGGAAGTGGTCGAAGATCGTCGCGGCGAGCTGCCCGATGACCGGGTCCTGGACGTAGCCCTCCCCCACCGGCACCCCGTCGCGCAGGAGCTGCTGCCCGGGGTCCTCGGCGAAGCGGATCCCCGTCAGGTTGGCCAGCGCGACGATGCTGACGAGCATCGTGACGCTCGTCAGGCCCAGCAGCAGCAGGGTGGTGGCCGCGTTCCGGCTCTTGGGCCTGCGGAAGGCCGGCACGCCGTTGCTGATGGCCTCCACGCCCGTCAGGGCCGCGGCGCCGGAGGAGAAGGCCCGCAGGATGAGGTAGGCCCCGGCCAGGCTCGTCAGCCCGCCGGAGATGTCGTGCTCGGCCGTGAGCTCGAACGCGGCGCTGGGGGCCTGCGGCAGGTCCCCGAACAGCAGGCGGCCGAAGCCCCAGGCGGCCATCCCGAGGATGGAGGCCATGAAGATGTAGGTGGGGACGGCGAAGGCCGCCCCGCTCTCGCGGATCCCGCGCAGGTTGACCGACATGAGCAGCAGGACCAGCACGACCGCGAAGAGGGCCTCGTGCCCGCGCAGGGCGGGGATGGCCGCAGCCGCGTACTGGGCCCCGGAGGAGATCGAGACCGCCACCGTCAGGACGTAGTCGACCAGCAGCGCGCTGCCGACGGTGAGGCCGGCGTTGGGCCCCAGGTTGACCGTGGCGACCTCGTAGTCCCCGCCCCCCGAGGGGTAGGCGTGCACGTTCTGCCGGTAGGAGGCGACGACGACGAACATCACCAGGACGACGGCGGCGGTGATCCACGGCGAGAACGAGTACGCCGCGATGCCCGCGATCGAGAGCGTCAGGAAGATCTCGTCGGGCGCGTAGGCGACCGAGCTGAGCGCGTCGGAGGCGAAGACGGGCAGGGCGATGCGCTTGGGCAGCAGCGTCTCGGACAGCCGTTCGCTGCGGAACGGGCGTCCGACCAGGACGCGCTTGACCGCATCGGTCACAGAGGGCACGTCTGCCGATGGTAGGTGCTAGACGGTAGCGTTCGGGACGTGCACTTCGTGATCATGGGCTGCGGCCGGGTCGGCTCGAGCCTCGCGCTGACCGTCGAGCAGCGCGGGCACAGCGTGGCGGTGGTCGACCAGGACGCCGACGCCTTCCGGCGCCTGGGGCCGGGCTTCGCGGGCCGGCGCGTCACCGGCGTCGGCTTCGACCACGACACCCTCGTGGAGGCCGGCATCCACGAGGCCGGCGCGTTCGCCGCCGTCTCCTCCGGGGACAACTCCAACATCCTCGCCGCCCGCGTGGCGCGGGAGAAGTTCGAGGTGGAGAACGTCGTGGCCCGCATCTACGACCCCGGGCGTGCGGAGGTCTACGAGCGCCTGGGCATCCCCACGATCGCCACCGTCCGCTGGACCTCGGACCAGGTGCTGCGCCGCCTGGTGCCCGAGGGGGCCCTGTCCGAGTTCCGCGACGCCTCCGGGCGGGTCGTGCTCGTCGAGCTGCCCGTGCACGAGGCCTGGGTCGGACGGCCCCTGTCGGCCCTGGAGGCCGCCGCGGGCGTGCGCGTGGCGTACCTGACGCGGCTGGGCCAGGGCGTCGTGCCCGTCAAGGGCATGGCCTACCAGGAGGACGACGTCGTGCACGTCGTCGTCGCCGACGAGCGCACCACGTCCGCCGCGGCCGTGCTGGCCGCCGCACCGGAGGAGAGGGCCTGATGCGCGTCGTCATCGCCGGGGCCGGCATCGTCGGGCGGTCCATCGCCCGCGAGCTGCTGGGCAACGGCCACCGCGTCCTGCTCGTCGACCGCAGCCCCGCGGCGATGAAGATCACCAGCGTCCCGGACGCGCAGTGGCTGCTGGCCGACGCCTGCGAGATCTCCAGCCTGGAGGAGGCCGAGCTGGCCGACTGCGACGTCGTGGTGGCCGCCACCGGCGACGACAAGGCCAACCTCGTCGTCTCGCTGCTGGCCAAGACCGAGTACGGCGTGCCGCGCACCGTGGCCCGCGTGAACAACCCCAAGAACGAGTGGCTGTTCGACGAGGCCTGGGGGGTCGACGTCGCGGTCTCGACCCCGCGGCTCATGACCGCCCTGGTCGAGGAGGCCGTCAGCGTCGGCGAGCTCGTCCGGTTGTTCACGTTCCAGCAGGGACGGGCCTCCATGGTCGAGTACACCCTGGAGGACAGCAGCCCCGTCCTGGGCCGCACCGTCGAGCAGGTCCGGCTGCCGCAGGACACGGTGCTCGTGGCCATCGTCCGGGCCGAGCGACCGCTGCCGCCCAGTCCCGACGACGTCCTGGAACCGGGGGACCACCTGCTGTTCCTGTCCGTCCCGGACGCCGAGGCCGAGCTGCGCACGATCCTCGCGGCCGGCTGAGGCCGTCCCCTCGGCGGCCCCTCCCCCGCCCGCGGCGCCGGGGCCGGGCCCGTCAGGGCTGCAGGAAGGCGGTGATCCCCGGCACGAACCGGGGGTCCTCGAACGCCGTCGTGTGCTCGCCCGCGACGAGGAGGAGGTGGGCACCGGGGACGGCGTCGACCAGCACCTGCGGGCGCACGGCCAGCGGGTCCTCCCGCCCGGCCACGACGAGGGTGGGCACCGGGATCGAGGCCAGGTCGAGGGGTGAGGCGTGCACGGCGTCGGCCTGCGCGGCCAGGGCCAGCAGGTCGTTGCCGGTGGCGGCCGCGGACTCGCGGAAGCTCCGCAGCAACCCCTCGCCGAGGTCACCCGGGTCCGGCGCGCGCAGGGCCCGGGCCAGCTCGGAGGCGGGCAGGGCGCGGGTGTCGACCCCGCCCAGTTCCACCACCCCCGCCCCGACGCCCCCGACGACGAGGCGGTGCAGCCGGTCGCCGTGGCGGGAGGCGAAGACCAGGGACACGACCGCGCCCATCGAGTACCCGGCGAGGTCGACCCGGTCCAGGCCGAGGGCGTCCAGGACCTCCAGGACGTCCTGGGCCATGCGCGCCTCGCCGTAGGACGCGCTGTCGTGCGGGGCGTCGGACGCGCCGTGGCCACGCGCGTCCACGGCCAGCACGCGCCGGCCCCGGGCGAGCAGCGCCTGCGGCAGCCCCGAGTGCGGCCACTCCAGGGAGGCGCTGGAGCTGAACCCGTGGTGCAGGAGCACCGGGTGCGCCGACGCGCCGCCGTCCCACTCGTACACGCTCAGCGTCAGCCCGTCCGACGTCGGCAGGCGGTGGGTGCGGTCCGGGGCCCGCAGGTCCGGGACGTCGGTCTGCGCGGGGGCGGGAGTGCTCACGGTTCCTCCGGGTCTGGACGGCGGGGCCACGGTAGGGCACCGGCCAGGACCCGGCCAGAGCCCGACCGCAGCCCGGGCGGATCAGGTCGTGCGGGTCAGTTCGTGCGGTGCAGGAACTGCGGGTCGAGGTCGCCGGGGGCGACGGAGACGACCGACTCGTCGTCGGTGCCGACGTGCTCGAACAGGGTGATGCGCGCGAACTCGGGGACCACGTGGATCGGGTACGTCGGGCCCTCGTCGCGGAACGCGCGCATCCGGTCGAGGTGGTCGTTCTGGAACAGGACCGTCTTGGAGCCGTCCTCCTGCACCCAGCGGGGGAAGAAGATGGTGCCGTGCAGGCGGCGGCGCTGCGGCATGACGTCCACCACGACGCAGGTGCCGGTCGGTTCGGTCCAGGTGACCTTGTACCCGTCCTCGTCGAGCTGGACGAGGTCGACCTCCTGGTCCTTGACCCAGCGGCCGCCGACCATCCCGGAGTGGATGCGGTAGTCGATGGTCGTGGCGTTCTTGACGTACATCTCGTACTGCCAGCCGTTGGCGTAGGTGTAGACGAAGCGGTGGCCCACGAGGCCGGACAGGTCCTGCGGCGGGGCGGGGTGCTCGACGGTGGTCGTGACGTGCGGGTCGGAGGTCGTCATGCCGTTCATTTTGCTGGCAAAACCCGCGGCGGCAACCCGGCGGGGCACGATGGGCCCGTGACCTCCCCCACGTCCACGGCCCCGCTCGCCCGCCGCCTCGGCCCGCTGCTGGGACCGCTCCGACGGGCGGTGCTGCGCCGCAGCCGCGACCTGGCCGGGCTGCCGGACCTGCCCGAGGCCCAGGTGGAGCTGCTGCGCGCCCTCGCCGAGACCGGCCCGCACAGCCCCAGCGGCCTGGCCGACCGGTTGCGGCTGGCCCGGCCCACCGTCAGCAACCTGCTGCGCGCCATGACGGCGACCGGGCTCGTCGTGCGCACCCCGGGCGCCGGGCGCGCCGTCGCGGTCACCCCCACCGACCACGCCCGGACGCTGCTGCGGCGCTACGACGCGGCCAGCTCCCGGACGCTGGAACGCGCCCTGGCCCGCCTGGACCCCGCCGACCGCGCCGCCCTCGTCACCGCCCTCCCCGCCCTGGAGCGCCTGCTGGCCGCGCTCGGGGACGACTGACCGCGCCCCGGCGGTGACCGAGAATGGGACGGTGAACGCCTCTCCCGTCCCCGCCGGCACGCCCGTGCAGTCCTACAAGCTGCGGCGGGGGCGGATGGGCGCCGAGCGGCAGGAGGCGCTGGCCACGCACCTGCCGCGCTACGCCGTGCCCGCCGGGCCGGGACGGCTGGACCTGCGGCACCTGTTCGGGAACGACCACCCCGTCGTCCTGGAGATCGGCTCCGGGATGGGCGACGCGACGCTCGCGATGGCCCGGGCCGACCCGGGCACGAACGTCGTCGCCGCCGAGGTCCACACGCCGGGCATCGGCGCGCTGCTGCAGGGGCTCGTGGAGCACGGGGTGGAGAACGTGCGGCTGCTGGAGGGCGACGGCCGGGAACTGCTGGCCGCGCGCGTCGAACCCGGCGCCCTGGCGGGGGTGCGCGTGTACTTCCCCGACCCCTGGCCCAAGGCGCGCCACCACAAGCGGCGGCTGCTGCAGCCGGACTTCGTGGCGCTCGTGGCCGACCGGCTCGCCCCGGGCGGGACGCTGCACTGCGCCACCGACTGGGAGCCCTACGCCGAGCAGGTGGTCGAGGTCGTCGGGGCCGACCCGCGCCTGGAGCTGTCCCCCGACCGGTCCCGGCCCGCCTGGCGGCCCCTCACCCGCTTCGAGCGGCGCGGCCTCGCGCTCGGGCACGTCGTGACGGACGTGCTGGCGACCCGCCGGGCCGGCTGAGACCCCTCAGTCGGCCTTGACGAGCCGGCGGCGCTTGACGGTCCAGCCCTCGGGCATGGTGCCCTCCTTGAGCATCCGCAGGGGGCAGCGCCGGCACTTGTCCTTGGACTCGCAGCACGTGGACTTCGGCCAGAGGTCCTTCTGCTTCTTCTTCCCCACGCGCCGACGGTAACAGGGCCGGGTAGGTGAGCCTCACCGCACCTGGAGCGGGGTGCGTCCCTTCAGGAGCATGGCGCCCGCGACCGCGAGGCCCAGCAGCAGCAGCGGCCACCCCAGCGCGAGCTTGGCGACGGCCAGGCCGGTGGTGTTGTCGGTGAGGTAGAGCGGGAGCTGGACGGCCACGCGCAGCACGTACCCGGCCAGCAGCAGCGCCGTCAGCTTCTGGCACAGCGCGACGATCCCGCGGTCGCGGCGCCACGCGGTCGGTTCCTCGGTGACGGCCCCGACGAGGAACCCCACGACGGGCCAGCGGGTGATCATCGACACCGCGAAGGCCACCGCGAGGGCGAGGTTGAGCAGGATGCCCGGCAGGAAGACGTCCTGGGCGCGGCCGGTGCGGGAGGCCACGAACGCCGCGACGGCGGTGACGAGGATGCTGCCGAGGGCGAACTGGACCGTCTCGCGGCGGGCGATGCGCACGACGAGGGCCACGAGCATGACCGCCAGGGACGCCCCGACCGAGGTCCACAGGTCGTTCGTCGTCAGCCAGGCGACGAGGAACGCCAGCGGCGCGACGGCGGAGTCCAGCAGCCCGCGCCAGCCCCCCAGCGCCGTCGACAGGCGCAGCCGGACGAGCTCCTCGACCGTCTGCGGCCCCTGCGGCGCCGAGGGGAGCGACGGGCCCGAGGGGACCGCCACTAGCCCCTCTCCGCCTTCTGCACCTTCTCGGCCGTCTCGGTGCACACCAGCTCGTAGACGGGGTTGAAGATCACCCGCTGGCCGTCGTCGCAGGCGACCAGGCCCTTGGCCTTGACCCGCCGGCCCGGTTCCACCCCGGCGATGTGCCGGCGTCCCAGCCAGACCAGCTGCACCGAGCCGGACCCGTCGAACAGCTCGGCCTCCAGGGCCGGCACCCCTCCGCGGGGGCGCTGCGTCACCGACCGCAGGGTCCCGCACACGCAGGCCCGCGTCCGGTCCGGGACCTGCCCGCAGGGCGTCCCGCCGTGACGGACCGCGTCCTGCTGCGCCTCCTCGGCGGCGAGGTCGGAGTTCGACGCGGTGAACCGCGCGAGAGCACGGCGCCACAGCGGCGCCCCCAGCACTGACGACTTCGACACGGCACTCACAGTAGGCCCTCCCGATGCCCTGCAGGTCTCAACGTCACCCGCCGGACCCGTCTTCCCCGGTCCCGTCCCCGGACCGGTCTCAGCGGACCGGTGTCAGCGGACCTCGGTGATCTCGGGTCCGCGCTCGTACGGCTTGAGGTCGTCGCGCCCGGCGGCCTGCTGCGTGGCCGGCTCGGCCGGCTCGGCCGGGGCGGGCTGCTCGGGCAGGGCCAGGGCGATCAGCTCGCGGGGGGCCATGGCCTCCTCCCCGCGGACGACGACGGCCTCGCGCACGACGCCCTCCAGCTCGGTGGCCGCGGCCCGGTCGTGGGCGGCCGGACCGCTGAAGACCGCGCGCAGGAACCACCGGGGCCCGTCGACCCCGGCGAAGCGCGCCGGCTGGTGGGCCGTGCGGCCGTCCTCGGTGCGCACCGGCAGCCGGCACAGCAGCTCCCGGCCCAGCGGCCCGTCCTGCTCCTCGGCCGCCCCGCCCTGCCCCTGGACCGCCTCGGCGATCTCGGCGCGGATCTCGTCCCACACCCCGCTCGTGCGGGGGGCGGCGAACGCCTGCAGCTGCACGGTGGACCCGTTGAGGCCGACGGTCACGGCGATGACCCGGCCCGAGCCCTCCTCGACCTCGAAGCGCAGTTCCATGCCCTCCCGGCCCACCAGCTGCAGACCCCCCAGGGTCAGGCGGGGGGCCTCCTCGACCTCCGAGACGTCGAACGGGCCGCCGGAACGGTCGAAGGCCTCGGGCGCGGGGTCGGCCGGCGCCGGCGCACCGGCCTCGGCGGCGGCGCGGGCCTCGGGGTCGTCCACGACGCCGGAGGCGGCGGTGGCGGGCTCGGCCCCCACCTCCGCGGCCGTGACCGAGGTGGAGTCCCGGGTCGCGTCGGCGGTGGCGGGGTCGTTCGGGGTGGTCTCGGCGACCTTGCGGCGGCGGAACAGGCTCACGGTCGCTCCTCGGGGGTGGGGGTGGTGGGGTCGGTGGCGGCGGTCGCCACCAGGGCCTGGCTGCCGCCCGTCGACCCGTGGCCGCCGGCGCCGCGCACGGACGCCGGCAGCTCCGGGACGGGCACGAAGCGGACGTGCTCGACGCGCTGGACGACGACCTGGGCCACGCGGTCGCCGGCGCGCAGCTCGACGGCCTCGCGCAGGTCGGTGTTGTGCAGGGTGACGCGCACCTCGCCGCGGTACCCGGCGTCGACGGTGCCCGGGGAGTTCAGGACCGTCAGGCCCCGCCGGGCGGCCAGGCCCGAGCGGGGGACGACGAACGCGACGTGACCGTCGGGCAGGGCCAGCGAGACGCCCGTGGGGACCGTGACCCGCTCGCCCGGCCCGACGACGACGTCGATGCGCGTGGTCAGGTCGGCCCCGGCGTCGCCGGGGTGGGCGTACGTCGGCAGGGCCTCGGGCACGGACAGGACGGTCGGCACCGGGACGGACCCCGGGACGTCCTCGGCCTGCGGGAACGCGTCGGTCACGGGGCTCGACCCTACCCGTCGCACCCCGTCCGGTCCCGCCCCCGGTCCGCCGCGTGCGACCCTGGGCCGGTGTCGAGCCCGGCCCACCCCTCCCAGCCCCAGCACCCGACCGAGGCCGGTCCCCCGTGGGACGGCACGGAGACGTGGTGGCCGGCCCCCACGACGTGGCTGTCGTGGCTGCCCGCCGTCGTGGGCGGTGCCCTCGTCGCGCTGCCGATCTGGGGCCTGCGCGGCGCCCTGGCCGGCGCGGTCGCCGGGGCCCTGCTCGCCGTGGGGGTGCTGCTGAGCCTGTCCTGGACGACCCGCCTGACCGAGGAGGAGTTCCGGGTCGGGCGCGCCACGCTGCCGCTGTCGGTGGTCTCCGGCGTCGACGTCGTCGCGCGCCAGGACCGGCGGGCGGCGCTGGGACCCGGGCTCGACGCCCGGGCCCACCTGGCCATCCGGTCCTGGATCGGACCCGCCGTGCGGATCCACCTGGACGACCCGGCCGACCCCACCCCCTACTGGGTGGTCTCGACCCGCCGCCCGCAGCGCCTGGCCGCCGAGATCAGGCGGCGCAGTCGTTGCAGATGATCCGGCCGTCGCCGGAGTCGTGCAGCTGGCTGCGGTGCACCACGAGGAAGCAGCTCGTGCAGGTGAACTCGTCCTGCTGGCGCGGGAGGACCCGCACCGACAGCTCCTCGTTGGACAGGTCGGCACCGGGCAGCTCGAACCCCTCGGCCGCCTCCGTCTCGTCCTCGTCGACGGCGCCCGAGCTCTTGTCGGTGCGACGGGCCTTGAGCTCCTCGATGGAGTCCTCGTTCAGCTCGTCGTCGTTCTTGCGCGGTGCGTCGTAGTCGGTCGCCATGACCTCGCCTCACACTCCATGCCTTCTCGGCGTCCGTCGTCCTCGTCGTGCAGGACGTGCTGGTGTTCCTGCTCCTACCGCCGGTTCCCGCGCGTCGTGCCGGCACCGGGTGCCCGGTGCGGCGGGGACAACACCCCGACCGCCCGATCCATGCCCCGGGCCGGTCCTTCCCGCCCCCTGCGTCCACCCGCGCTGAGCGCGAGCGAGCACGCATCATGACCTACCTGCGGCGCGGACTCGAACGGGGGCACGTCGCCGGTCCCGGCCACGGGCTCGGGGGCACCCGCCACGGCACCCGCCACCCGGACGGAGCAACGCCCTCCACGTTCTCGGCACCTCAGGTGTCGCGTGCGTCACTTCCCTGCTCGGGCAACGCCTTTGAGCACCCCTGGGCCGGGCGGGGGACCGTCCACAGCCGGGACACCGGAGGAGTTGGACGAGCGGCCGCCGGGCCGTAGTGTGCTCGCGTCCCCGCCGATCCGGCCGTCCGCCCGCCCCGCAGGGAGGTGCCGTGCCCGTGCACGAGCCCAGCACGACCGCAGAGACCTCGCCCACGTTCGTGGCCGAGCTGTCCGACCGCGTCCAGCGCACCCGCGCCACCATCGACACCGCCGCCGCCGCCGGCGACGAGCACCTGGCCCAGGCCCTGCTCGACGACCTCGAGGCCCTCGTGGACCTCGCCGCCGCGCACGACGTGGCCCTGCCCGACACCGTCGCCTACCTGGCCGGGCAGTCCGGCCGCACCGTCGACGTCCGTGACGGCGCCCGTGACGACGTCGGTGGCGGGGTGCGCGAGGGCGTCGAGCCGCCCGTGGAGTGCGCCCCCGCCTGACCGCCCGCCCCCCGGCGGGACGGCCTCAGCCCAGGCCGAGGCCGTCCCGCAGGACGGGGTGCAACCCGGGACCGGCCGCCAGCAGGCCGTGCGAGCCCGCCGGGCCGCCGGCGAAGTCGGTGACGACGGCCCCGGCCTCGCGCGCGACCAGCCAGCCCCCCGCGAAGTCCCACGGGTTCAGGCCCAGCTCGTAGTAGGCGTCCACGCGGCCCGCGGCCACCGCGCACAGGTCCAGCGAGGCCGTGCCGATGCGGCGCAGGTCGCGCACCCGCGGCAGGAGCCGGGTCAGGACGGCGGCCTGCTCGGCGCGCCGGGCGGCGTCGTACCCGAACCCCGTGGCCACCAGCGCCTGCCCCAGCGCCGGGCCGGGCGCCACGTGCAGCGGGCGGGTCCCGCGCGCGTCGGTCAGCGTGGCCCCGCCCCCGGCCTGCGCCGACCAGGTCTCCGCCGCCGAGGGGTCCACGACGGCGGCGGCCAGCACCGTCCACGTCGCCGGGTCCGGCGCCGCGGCGGGGTCGTGGGCGACGACGGCGACGCTGACGGCGTAGGACCGCAGCCCGTAGAGGTAGTTCACCGTGCCGTCGATGGGGTCCAGCACCCACGTCAGCCCGCTGCTGCCCGCCGTCCAGCCCTCCTCCTCCCCCAGCACCCCGTCCTGCGGGCGCGCCGAGCGCAGCCGCTGGCGCAGGAGCTGCTCGGAGGCGGTGTCCATCGCGGTCACCACGTCGGTCGGGCCCGACTTCGTCGCCGCCACCTCCACGCGGTCGGGGCGGCCGGCGCAGATCAGCTCCCCGGCCGCCGTGGCGATCTCGACGGCCAGCCGGCGCAGCTCGGTGGGCGTGGGCCCGGCGGACGTGGGCCCGGCGGACGTGGGCCCGGCGGACGTGGGCCCGGGGACCGCGTCCAGGTGCTCCACGGCGTCAGGACCCGGCCGGGACGGGGGCCTGCCAGTCCTCGCCCGTCGCCGCCGGCCGGGGCGCGCGCAGGTTGCGGCAGCAGTCGACGGGGCAGACGGTGTGCGAGGGCCCGAGACCGCCCGCCACGGGCAGCTCGGGGTCCTCGCCCCGGGCCTGCGCGGCCCGCTCCTGCACGAGGTCGACCAGGCCGGCCACGAACTGCGCGGTGGCCCCGACGGTGGCCGCGCGGGCGAACGGCAGGCCGATCTCCCCGGCCGTCTCCGCCGCCTCGGTGTCCAGGTCGAACTTGACCTCCATGTGGTCGCTGACGAAGCCGACGGGGGCCACGACGACCCCGGGGACGCCGTCGGCGTGCAGCGCGCGCAGGTGGTCGTTGACGTCCGGTTCGAGCCAGGGCTGGGTGGGCGGGCCGCTGCGGGAGCAGTACGCCAGGTCCCAGGACAGCTCGCGGCCGACGCGCTCGGAGGCCCGGCGCGCCACCTCGGCGGCCACGTCGAGGTGCTGGCGGACGTAGGCGCCACCACCGGCCGCGGGCGGGCCCGACACGTCGTTCATCGCGTCCGGGATGCTGTGCGTGACGAAGACCACACGTGCGCCCTCGGGCAGCTGCGCCACCGCCTCGGCCACGGCCGCGGCGTTGACGTCGGCGAACGCGGGGTGGTTGAAGTAGTGCCGGATCTTGTCGACCTCCAGGCCGCGCCCCTCCTCGGCCAGCGTCCCCAGCGCCTCGGCCAGGTCCTCGCGGTACTGGCGGCAGCTGGAGTACGACGAGTACGCGCTGGTGAAGACGGTGAGCACGCGGCGGACCCCGCCCTCGTGCGCCTCGCGCAGGACGTCGGTGACGTACGGCTCCCAGTTCCGGTTGCCCCACAACAGGGGCAGGTCCGCCAGGCCGCGCGCGTCGAGCTCGCCGCGCAGGGCCGCCAGCAGTTCCTTGTTCTGGTCGTTGATGGGGCTCTTGCCGCCGAAGTGCAGGTAGTGCTCGGCCACGTCCTCCAGGCGCTCGCGGGGGATGCCCCGGCCACGCGTCACGTTCTCCAGGAACGGCATCACGTCGTCGGGACCCTCGGGGCCACCGAAGGACAGCAGCAGCACGGCGTCGTAGGGCTTCGCGTCGCTCACCGCGCCATCATCCACTCCCCGGCACCCTCCCCGCCCCCCGGCCCGCACCCGCCGCGCGCACGTCTGCACGGGGTGCTGCCGGAAGTGGCAGAGTGCATCCGCGATGATGGCCCGCACCACGCTTCCTGGAGGGCGCCCCACATGCAGGACCTGAGGCTCGTCGGCGTCCACGACGACGGAGAGCACGTCGTGCTCGTCGGCACCGACGGCAGCCGCTACCGGCTGCGGGTCGACGAGGCGCTGCGCGCCGCCGTGCGCCGCGACCGGGCCCGGCTGGGCCAGCTGCAGATCCAGATGGAGGCGCAGATGCGCCCCCGCGACATCCAGGCCCGCATCCGCGCGGGGGAGACGGCCGAGGAGGTCGCCGCCGCCGGCGGGCTGACCCTGGAGCACGTCCGCCGCTACGAGGGCCCGGTCCTGGCCGAGCGCGCCCACGTCAGCGGCCTGGCCCGGCGCACGCCGTACGGCCGCTCCCCCGTCGCCGGCACGCTGGACGAGGTCGTGGTGGCCCGCCTCTCGGCGCGCGCGGTGGACCCCGAGGGTGCCCGCTGGGACGCCTGGCGGAGCGAGGACGACGGCTGGATCGTGCAGTGCGAGTTCGTCGCCGGCGGTCGCGGCCGGGTGGCCCGCTGGGGTTTCGACCCCGCCGCTCGGGTGCTGTCCGCCCACGACGACGAGGCCCGGTGGCTCTCGGAGGAGGAACCGGCCGAGCCCGGGCCGCTGCCGGGCCGGCGGCTGGTCTCGGTGGCCGGGGAGG
The DNA here is from genome assembly GCF_041276425.1 of Kineococcus halophytocola. NCBI lineage: Bacteria > Bacillati > Actinomycetota > Actinomycetes > Kineosporiales > Kineosporiaceae > Kineococcus > Kineococcus halophytocola. The sequence continues at coordinate 35,608 of NZ_JBGFTU010000003.1, forward strand.
GTGTCCGCTCCGCCTCCGAGCGCGTCTACGACGTCGAGGCCGACGGCGGCGTGCGGGCCAACCAGCAGTCCCCGACCGACGACATCCTCCAGGCGCTGGAGTCGGCCCGCGGCCGCCGGCCCGGGCAGCAGGACCCCTCCCCCGCCCCGGCGGAGCCGGTGGACCCGCCCGCGCCGCGCACGGACGCCCTGACGGCCGACCCGCCCCCGGCCCACCCCGCGGAGTCCTCCCCCGAGGACGTCGTCGACCGCACGGTGCTGCCCGCCCCGGCCGCGGGTGAGGCGGCGGGCGAGGCGACGGACGAGGCCGCGGACGAGGCGACGGACCAGAGCACGGGTGAGGCCGGGGACGACCCCGGGACGGACTCCCCGCTGGACGAGGACGACGAGCGGGGCACCGGACCGGACGGCGCCGCCGACGCGGGGGCCCAGGCCTCCCCGGAGGTGGCCGAGGACCCGGCCGAGCCGAACGACCCGGCGGAGCCGGTGGACCCGCCCGCGCCGGCCGGGGAGGCGCCTCCCGCGGCCCAGGACCCCCAGCCCGATCCCCCCGCGACCTCCCGCCGGCGCAACCGGTCCGCGCGGCGCGGGTCGGCGGCGGCCAAGCGCCCCAGCGTCCCGAGCTGGGACGACATCATGTTCGGGACGAAGAAGGACTGAGCCCGGGCTCAGGGCGGGCCGTCCCCGTCCTGGGCCAGGTGGGTGCGCAGGAACCCGTCGACGAGGTCCAGGACGGTCCCGGACCAGAACGGCGGACCGCCGTGGTCGGCCCCCTCCAGCCGCACGAGGTCCACGCGGTGGCCGGCGCGCTGGAGCGCCTCGGTGAGCAGCACGGACTGGCCGAAGGGCACGAGCCGGTCCCGGCTGCCGTGCACGAGGAGGAACGGGGGCAGCACCGCCCCGGGGCGGACGTGCGTCGCGGCCAGGGTGGGGGCGACGAGGTCGGGGCGCTCGCCCACCCGGTGACCGCCGATGAGCCGCCCCTCCGGGGAGTCCGGGCCGTCGTGGTCGATGGCGGAGGGTTCGGCGCTCATCGCCGCGATGTCGGTGGGGCCGTAGTAGTCCACGACGGCGCGCACGCCCAGCGGGCCGTGCCCGTCCTCCTCGGGGTGGGCGAACGCGGGGTCGCCGTCGGTGAGCGCGGCGAGCACGACGGTGTGCCCGCCGGAGGAGTCGCCCCACAGCGCCGTCCGTCGCGGGTCGAGGCCGAACTCCCCGGCGTGCCGGTGCAGGAACCGCACGGCCGCCCGCAGGTCCAGGACCTGCGCCGGGAACGGCGCCACCGTGGAGGGGCGGTACGCCACCGTCGCGACGGCGTAGCCGCGGGCGGCGAAGGCCGCGAGCGCCGGCAGGTTCAGGCCGAGCTCCTGCTCGAACCACGCCGAGCCCTGCACGTGCACGAGCAGCGGCAGGCCGGTCCGCTCGCCCGCGGGGACGAGCAGGTGCAGGACGAGGGACCGGCCGTCGCGGTGGGCGTACTCGATCCCCAGCCGTGCGGTGCCGTGGACGGGGTCGTGCTCGGCGGGCAGGGTCCGCATCCCCGGGGCGGTGCGCCCGGAGTCGGGGAACGGGGGCAGCGGGGGGTGGTGCAGGGGCGTGGGCACGGGACGGGTCACGGTCCTCCTCAGCAGGGCACGACGAACAGCGGCACGAGACGTTCGGCGTCCGACAGCGCGCCGTGCTGGCCGACCAGGCGCAGGGTCTCGGGCCGCATGGTCCGCGAGTTCACGACGGCGAGGTCGTCGCGCATGACGGCCAGGACGTCGCCGATGCGGGCGGCGACGCGGTCCTCGACGGTCCCGAACCAGCCCGCGGCGACGGCCTCGGAGCGCAGCAGCACCTCGGCGCCGCCCCCCAGGCGCTCCCGCCAGGTCTGCGCGACCTGCTGGGCCGCACCGGGTTCGGTGTAGAGCTGAACGGTGCGCGGTTCCCCGCCGAGGTGGCGCACCCCGGTGAGCAGGTCCGGTTCGCGGGCCACGTCCAGGCGCTGCGCCTCGGGCACGTCGACCATCCCGTGGTCGGCGGTGACCACGAGGAGGGTCCCGCGCGGCAGCCGGCGGGCCAGGGTCCCCAGGGCCTCGTCGACCCGTTCGAGCTCGGCGGTCCACTCCCCCGAGTCCACCCCGGCGCCGTGCCCGGTGTGGTCCAGGCGCCCCCAGTACAGGTAGGTGAGCTGCCGGTCGCTGGAGCGGACGGCGGTGACGGCGGCGTCCACGCGCGCCTGCAGCCGTTCGGGGGTGCCCACGAACCGCCCGCCGCGCAGGGCGGCCTCGGTCAGCCCGGACCCGTCGAAGTGCGGCGGGGCCACGCGCGCGACGTCGACGCCGGCCGCGGCGACGCGCTGGAACAGCGTCGTGTGCGGCTGCCAGCGCCGGGGGTCGACGGCGGCGTCCCACTGCAGCTCGTTGAGGAGGCGGTCGCGGTCGGGGTCGAGCACCTCGTAGCCGACGAGCCCGTGCCCGCCGGGGGGCAGGCCGGTGCCGAGCAGGCCCATGCTCGTCGCGGTCGTGGTGGGGAACCCGGCGGTCAGGACGCGGTGCAGCCCGTCGGTGCGCCAGCGCCGCATCGTGCCGGTGTGCCCGGAGCGGGCCGCGAGCAGCAGCTCGCCCATGCCGTCGACGAGGACGAGGCAGACCCGGTCGACCGCGGGCAGGGCGATCCCCGGGGAGGCCTCGGCGAGGTCGCCGACGCCGAGGGCGCGCCCGAGCGCGGGCAGCAGGTCGGCGAGGGTGTCGTGGCCGTAGGCGGGGACGGGCAGCGCGGGGGCGGGCACGCGCGGTCAGCGACCGGCCACGGCCGACAGGGCCCGGGCGAAGTCGAGGGCGGCGGTGACCGCGTCGGCGCCCTCGGCGGCGCTGGCGATCCGGACCGTGAGGTCGTCCCCGGTCAGGGAGCCGGTGTAGCCGTGGTCGGCCTCGCACCCGGGGTCGGCGCAGGACGCCGGTTCCAGGTCCAGGCGCTGCAGCGCCCCCCAGCCGAGGGTGACGCTCACCTCGGCGGGGGTGCTCCCGGGGCGGTGCTGGGCGGGGCGGGCGACGACCTGGGAGACGACGACGGAGTGCACCCGGGCCAGGGCCACCGACTCGGTGGAGCAGACGGCGTAGGACTCCCCGGAGGTCTCGTCGGGGCCGTGGTCGTCGGCGTGGGCGATGACGAGCCGGCCGGGGGTGGTGACCAGGACGGTGACGTGCCGGCGCACCTCGTCGGCGTCGAAGGTCGTCTCCGGGTGCACCAGGTGGGCGTGGACGGGGTCACCGGCCAGGGCGGTGCGCAGGCAGTCGGCGACGACCTCGGGGTAGTACCCGGCCCGGGCGAGGTCCTGCAGCAGGGCGACCGGGAGGTCGGAGCCGGCACGGGTGTCGGTGCGGTCGCGCATCGGGTCATCATCCCGCACGCCGGGCACCCCCCGCTCAGGTGGGCAGGGTGCGGCGGTCGGGGTCGGCGCGTCCCTGCGGCGGGGCGACGCGGACGACGGCGTCCAGGCAGGTCAGGCCCTGCTCGGCGACGAGGACCGGGCTCAGGCGCAGCTCGGCGAGCTCGGGCAGGGCGTCGGCCAGGACGGCCACGCGGGCCACGACGTCCTCCAGCGCGGGCACGTCCAGGCGCGGGGACCCGCGGTGCCCGAACAGCTTGGGGGCGGCCTTGACCGAGCGCACGAGGTCGGCGACGTCGACGTCGGTCAGCGGCGGGATGCGGTAGGCGACGTCGTCCATGAGGTCCAGCGGGTCGCCCTCGACGCCGAAGGAGAGCACGGGCCCGAACAGGGGGTCCTCGGTGCTGCGCACCAGGCACGGCACGCCCAGCGGGGCCATGGGCTGCACGGCCAGGGCGGTGACGGCGGCGCCGAAGACCTCCTGCATCTGCGCGACCGCCTCGCGCAGCGCCTCGGCGGTGGACAGCCCCAGCCGGACCCCGCGCAGGTCCTGGCGGCCGGCGAGGTCCTCCCCGACCGTCTTCAGCGCCACCGGCCAGCCGAAGCCCTCGGCGGCGCGCACGGCCTCCTCGGCGGCGTGCTCGCCGGCGGGGAACTCCGCGCGCGGCAGCAGGGGCACGCCGAGGGCCGCGAGCAGCTCGGTGCGCGTCTCGCGGTCGAGCACGGCCCCGTCGGGGTGCTCGGCCAGGACCCGTTCGAGCAGGGCGCGGGCCCGGGGCAGGTCCAGGCCCTCGGGGGCCACGGGGTGTCCGCGGTCCTTGCGCCGCCACTGCGCGTACCGGACCACCGAGGCCAGGGCGCGCACGGCGTCCTCGGGGGTGGGGAAGCTGGGGACCGAGGGGCAGTCCTCCCCCCGGTCCTCCCCCCGGTCCTCCCCCGGGTCCTCCCCCCGGTCCTGCGCGGCGCCACCGGCCCCGACGCGGGCCGCCGAGACCGAGCGGGTGCCCAGGAAGCAGGTGACGCACGTCTTGCCGCCCTCGGCGGCCGTGCGGGCCACGGCGGTGGCCACGGCCGCGTCGACCGTGGCCGTCGGGGGGACCCAGCTGGCCACGACGGCGTCGACCTGCGAATCGGCGAACGCCTCGCGCAGCGCGGCCGTGAACTCCTCCACGGGGGCCTCGGGGTGCACCGACGCCGGCCCGTGGACGACCTGCAGCCCCCAGCTGACGCACGCGTCGGCCGCCAGCGTCCCCAGGGCGTCGGAGTTGCCGACGATGGCGATGCGGGCGCCCTCGGGCAGCGGCTGCTCGACGGTGACCTGGGCGACGTCGAAGAGCTGGTGGACGTTCTCCACCCGGATGACCCCGGCCTGGCGCAGCATGCTGTCGACGACCTCGAACGGCACGTGCGAGCGCCGGACGGTGTGCCCCGGCGGCACCCCGAACCCCGACGCGCCGGACTTCACGACGATGACGGGTTTGCGCCGGGCCAGGCGGCGGGCGACGCGGCTGAACTTGCGGGGGTTGCCCACGCTCTCCAGGTACAGCCCGACGGCGGCGGTGGCCTCGTCGTCGTGCCAGAACTGCATGAGGTCGTTGCCCGAGACGTCGGCCCGGTTGCCGGCGGAGACGAACGTGGAGATGCCCAGCCCGCGCCGGTGCGCGGAGCTGAGGACGGTGACGGCCAGCGCGCCGGACTGGCTGAACAGGCCGAACCGTCCCGGCGGGGGCGCCTCCTGGGCCAGGGAGGCGTTGAGCCGGACGTCGGCGGCGGTGTTGACGACGCCGAAGGAGTTCGGGCCGATGACGCGCATGCCGTTGGCGCGGGCGATGCGCACGAGGTCGCGCTGGAGCTCCACGCCCTGCGGGCCGGTCTCGGCGAACCCGCTGGAGACCACGACCAGTCCCCGCACACCGGCTGCGGCGCAGTCGGTCACGGCCTCCAGGACGGTCGCGGGGGAAACGGCGACGACGGCGAGGTCGACGGGTTCGCCGATCTCGGCGACGGTGGCCCGCAGCGGCACGCCGAGGAGTTCCTCCCCGGCGCCGGCGGCGTTGACGGCGTGCACGGTGCCGGCGAAGTCCCCGGCGAGCAGGTCGGCCAGCAACCGGTGCCCGACGGTCCCGGGGGTTCGCCGGGCCCCCACGACGACGACCGAGCGGGGGGTCAGCAGGGCGGTGAGGCTGCGGGCCTCGGCGCGCTGCTCGCGCGCCTGCATGACGTCGACGGAGCGGGCGGTGGGGTCGATGTCGAAGGAGACGTCCAAGACGCCGTCGGAGAACCCCTGCCGGACCTCGAACCCGGCCTCGCGGAAGACGCCGATCATCTTGGCGTTGGTCGGCAGCACGTCGGCGGTGAAGCGGCGGATGCCGCGCTCGCGGGCGGCGGCGGCGAGGTGCTCCAGCAGCACCGACCCCAGGCCCCGGCCCTGGTGGGCGTCGGAGATGTTGAAGGCGACCTCGGCCGCGCGGGGGCGGCCGGGGCGCACGGGGGCGGCGTCGAAGCGGGCGATGCCGACGATGTCGGGCCCCACGGTGGCCACGAGCGCGACGCGGTCGACGTGGTCGACCTGGGTGAAGCGGGCCAGGTCGCGCCGGGACAGGTGCGGCATGGGCGCGAAGAAGCGGAAGTAGCGCGACTCGTCGGACTGCCGGTCGTGGAAGGCGGCGACGGCGTCGGCGTCCTCGGGCCGGATGGGCCGGACGTGGGCGGTCCCCCCGTCCCGCAGGGCCACGTCGGCCTCCCACCGGGTCGGGTAGCCCACGGGCGGCAGCGGCATGGTCCCGATCCTACGAGGATGGGGCCGTGGAGTTCTCCGAGGTCCTCACCCGGCGGCGCATGGTCCGCCGCTACGACGGCCGGCCCGTGGCCGGCGAGGTGCTCACCCGGGTCCTGGCCGCGGCGCTGCGGGCCCCCAGCGCGGGCAACAGCCAGGGCCGGGACCTGCTGGTGCTGCGCTCGGCGGCCGACCGGGAGCTGTTCTGGGCCACGACGGCGCCGGCGGGCGGCGGGGCGGCGGACGCCTGGCTGACGGGGATGAGGACCGCACCCGTGGTGGTGCTGCTGCTGGCCGACCCCGGCGCCTACGCCCGCCGCTACGCCGCCCCGGACAAGCCGGGCCCGGACCGCGACGCCGCCACCTGGGAGGTCCCCTGGCCCGACGTGGACACGGGCATGGCCGGGCTGCTGGTGCTGCTCGCGGCCGTCGACGCCGGGCTCGGGGCGTGCCTGTTCGGCGTCCCGGCGGCCGCGCGCGCCGGGGTCCACGCCGTCTTCGCGGTCCCGGCCGACCGGCGGCTGGTGGCGGCCGTGACGCTGGGGCACCCGGCCCCCGGGGAGGCCTCGCGCCCCTCGCGGCGGCACCGGCGCACGGTCGCCGACACCGTGCACGAGGGGCGGTTCGGCGTGCCCTGGAACCGCTGAGGGCCCGCGGGGCGGCAGAATGCGCCCATGCCCCGCAGATCCGGACCTCCGCCGACCGACGTCCCCGAACGGATCGTCGACATCGACGTCGAGCAGGAGATGCAGGGCGCGTTCCTGGAGTACGCGTACTCGGTCATCTACTCCCGGGCCCTGCCCGACGCCCGCGACGGCCTGAAGCCGGTGCAGCGCCGCATCCTCTACATGATGCAGGACATGGGGCTGGTCCCGGCCCGGGCGCACGTGAAGTCCGCCCGCGTCGTCGGGGAGGTGATGGGCAAGCTCCACCCGCACGGCGACGTCGCGATCTACGACGCCCTGGTCCGGCAGGCCCAGGCGTTCACGATGCGCCTGCCGCTGGTCGACGGGCACGGCAACTTCGGCTCCCTGGACGCCGGCCCGGCCGCCCAGCGCTACACCGAGGCCCGGATGGCGCCCGCCGCGCTGCTCATGACGACGGGCCTGGACGAGGACGTCGTCGACTTCGTCCCGAACTACGACGACCGGCTCGTCGAACCCGGTGTCCTGCCCTCGGCGTTCCCGAACCTGCTCGTCAACGGGGCCAGCGGCATCGCCGTGGGGATGGCGACGAACATGCCCCCGCACAACCTCGTGGAGGTCGTCGGCGCGGCCCGCCACCTCATCAGGCACCCCGAGGCCGACCTGCCCGCGCTCATGCGGTTCGTGCCCGGCCCGGACTTCCCCACCGGCGGTCGCGTCGTGGGCCTGGAGGGCATCCGCGACGCCTACGCCACCGGTCGGGGGACGTTCCGCACCCGGGCCAGCGTGAAGGTCGAGAAGATCGGCCGGCGCCAGGGGCTCGTGGTCACCGAACTGCCCTACGGCGTCGGGCCCGAGCGGCTCGTGGAGAAGATCGCCGACAACGTCAAGAACAAGCGCCTGCAGGGCATCGCCGACGTCACCGACCTGTCCGACCGCCGCAACGGGATGCGCCTGGTCATCGAGGTCAAGAACGGGTTCAACCCCGACGCCGTCCTGGAGCAGCTCTACCGCCTGACGCCGATGGAGGAGACCTTCGGCATCAACAACGTGGCCCTGGTCGAGGGTCAGCCGCGGACGCTGGGGCTGAAGGAACTCCTCGAGGTGTTCGTCGCCCACCGCGTCGACGTGGTGCGCCGGCGCACGCAGTTCCGCCTGGGCAAGGCCCAGGACCGGCTGCACCTGGTCGACGGGCTGCTGCTGGCGATCCTCGACATCGACGAGGTCATCGCGATCGTGCGCTCCTCCGACGACGCGGGCTCCGCCCTGACCCGGCTGGTGGAGCGGTTCTCCCTCTCGGAGACACAGGGCCGGTACATCCTCGACATGCAGCTGCGGCGCCTGACCCGGTTCTCCCGCCTGGAACTCGAACGCGAGCAGGCCGACCTGCAGGCCACGATCGCCGCGCTGCAGGCGATCCTCGACGACGAGCAGCGGTTGCGGGGCCTGGTCAGCGACGAGCTCGGCCAGGTCGCCGCCGACCACGGGACCCCGCGCCGCACGGTGCTGCTGACGTCGTCGGGACCGGCGAGCGGTGCGGCCGCGGCGACGCAGCTGGAGATCGAGGACGACCCGTGCTGGGTCCTGCTGAGCTCGGCCGGGCTGCTGGCCCGCACGAGTTCGGCCGAACCCCTGGGCACCGAGGGCCGGCGGTCCCGGCACGACCTCGTCGTGGCGGCGGCCCCGGCCACGGCCCGCGGCGACGTCGGCGTCCTGACCTCCACCGGGCGCCTGGTGAAGGTCTCGGTGCTGGAACTGCCGACGCTGCCGCCGGTGGCGGGCCGGACGAACCTGTCCGGCGGCACCAGCGTCAAGGAGTTCGTGACGCTGGGCAAGGGTGAACGGGCGCTGACGATCGTGCCGCTGCCGGTGGCCGGCGTGGAGGACCCCGACGACCCGGGGTTCGCGCTGGCCACGGCGTCGGGCATCGTCAAGCGGGTCGTGCCCGAACCCCTGGGCAACCGTCCCGAGGTCGACGTCATCGCCCTGAAGGACCTCACCGCGCGGCAGAAGGACGAGGTCGTGGCGGCCACCGCCCTGACCACGGGGCAGGAGGACCTGGTGTTCGTCACCACCGACGCCCAGCTCCTGCGGTTCTCCGCCGCGCTGGTGCGCCCGCAGGGCCGGGGGGCCGGCGGGGTGGCGGGCGTGAAGCTCTCGGCCGGGGCGCGGGTGCTGTCGATGACCGCCGTGGCCCCGGACGCGCCCGGCGCGGTCGTGGTCACGGTCGCCGGGGACGCCGCCGGCGGGGTCTCGCAGGTGGGGTCGGCCAAGGTCACCCCGCTGTCGGAGTACCCCTCCAAGGGCCGCGCCACGGGCGGGGTCCGCTGCCACCGGTTCGCCCGCGGTGAGGACACGCTGCTGCTGGCGTGGGCCGGCCGGGGACCGGCCGAGGCCGCGACGTCGACGGGCAGCGCCGTGGCGTTGCCGGACGTCCCGGGCCGGCGCGACGGATCGGGCACCGCGCTGGACAAGCCCGTCGCGGCCGTGGCCGGTCCGCCCGTCACGAGCTGAGACCGGGGTACCCGGTCGACAGCCGGGGGCGGGAGGCGGTAGGTCTGCTGGGCATGGCTGACCCGACCCCCGCCCCGGACCCCGCGCGCCCGACGAGCCCCGACGGCACGTACCTGGCGGGGGTCCGGGCCGCGATCGACCGGGCGGCCGCGAGCGCCGAACCCCTGCGCAGCGGGCACACCGGGGCGGCCGAGGAGGTCCTGGCCGCCACCGAGGCCGCCGTCGAGGGGGCCGGGCCGGACCTGCTGGCGCTCAGCCACGCGCTGCACGCGCACCCGGAGGAGGCCTTCGCCGAGCACGACTCGGTGCGGGCGGTGGCCGACCTGCTGGCCCGCCACGACGTGCCGGCGCAGGTGGGCGTGCACGGCCTGGACACGGCGCTGCGCGCCAGCGTGAGCGCCGGGCAGGGCCCGACGGTGGCCGTCCTGGCCGAGTACGACGCCCTGCCCGGCATCGGTCACGGCTGCGGGCACAACGTCATCTGCGCCGGCGCGGTCGGGGCGTTCCTCGGGCTCGTGCACGCCCTGCGCTCGGGGGCGGTGGGCGGGACGGCGGTGCTGCTGGGCACCCCGGCCGAGGAGGGCGGGGGCGGCAAGGAGCTCATGGCCCGCGACGGGGCGTTCGAGGGCGTGGACGCCGTCGTCATGCTGCACCCGTTCTCCTACGACGTGGCGATCCAGCCGTTCCTGGGCCGGCGCCAGGTGCGCGCGACGTACCGCGGGGTCGCCGCCCACGCCTCGGCCCAGCCGTTCATGGGCCGCAACGCCCTGGACGCCGTCGTCGCCGGGTACACCGGGATCGCCATGCTGCGCCAGCACATCACGCCCTCCGACCGCGTCCACGGCATCGTCCTCGACGGCGGGCAGCGGCCCAACGTCGTGCCCGCCACGGCGAGCGCGGAGTACTACGTCCGCTCGGGCGAACCGGCGACGCTGGCCGACCTGTGCTCGCGGGTGGAGCTCGTCCTGCGGGCCGCGGCGGCCATGACCGGCACCGGGGTGGAGCTGGAGTGGGACCGGCAGCCGGCCTACCTGCCGATCCGGGCCAACCGGGAACTGGCGGCGCGCTGGACGGGGCACCAGCAGCGGCGCGGGCGGACGTCCCTGCCGCCGGGCGTGGTGCCCGAGACGCTGTCGGGGTCCACCGACCTGGGGAACGTCAGCGTCCGCGTCCCGGCCATCCACCCGATGCTCGCCGTGTCCTCCCCCGGCACCTCCCTGCACACGGCGGAGTTCGCGGCGGCGGCCGGGTCGCAGACCGGTGACCGGGGGGTGCTCGACGGGGCGGTCGGGCTGGCCCTCACGGCCCTGGACGTCCTCGCCGACCCCGCGTTGCTGGCCGCGGTGCGGGCGGAGTTCCAGGAGGCCGGCGGGGTGATGGACGTCGAGGAGTTCCTGCGGTGATCCCGGTGGCGGGCGGCCCCCGGGCCGCTCAGAGGTAGTTCCCCGTCAGGGGCGCCGGCTGCCACCGGCCCTCGCGCACGACCTGCAGGACCGCGTCGGTGCTCAGCTCGTCCCCGTGGCCCAGGACGGTGCGGCGCACGATCTCGCGCAGGTCCGCACCGGTGACCCCCGGCGGCAGGTGCGCGGCGACCGCGGCGCAGTCCACCGCGCCGCCGGCGAACGGTCCCAGCAGCCGCTGCAGGATCGCCTCGCACGCCTCGCGGTCGGGGGCGGTGAGGTGGACGACGGCGTCGAAGCGGGCCGAGCGGGTGGCGGCGGCGTCCAGGGCCGAGGGGTCGTTGGTGCTGGCCAGGGTCAGGACGTCGCGGTACTCCTCGGTGCCGTCCAGGACGGCGAGGAAGTCGGCCAGCGCCGTCCCCCGCGCCCCCGCCTTGCGGTCGCCGAGGTAGAGGTCGACGTCCTCCAGGACCACGACGCACGGGCCGAGGTCGGTCGTCTCCCGGTACACCTGCCGCAGGACGCTGGAGGCCGCGGCGGCGTCGACGATGATGACGGTGAACTCCCCCGCCAGTTCCCGGGCCACGACCCGGCTCAGGGCGCTCTTGCCGACCCCGGGCGGGCCGGCGAGCAGCACGCCGCGGTTGGTGCCCAGGCCCATGCTGCGCAACAGGTCCGCCCGCGAGGTCAGCGCGGCGACGTTCGCGTCGATCTCGGTCCACACGGGCGCCGGCAGCACGAGGTCGCCGCGCCCGCCCGGGCCCAGCGCCGTGGGTTTCAGCTTCAGCGGCAGGTGCGCGTCGGCGTGCAGGACCCGGCCGCGGTAGAACCCCTTGTCCCGCCGGGCGGTGGCCAGCAGCGCGTCGGCCACGGTCCGCGCGGCGGCGTGGTCACCGGGCCGGGACAGCACCCGCAGCGAGGCGGGCTGGGGTTCGTACTCGTGCTCGGCCAGCTGCACGACCACGTCGGCGTCGGTGGCCGTGCCGGCGGGGAAGAACGCCGCGGCCGACGTGGGCACCGAGACGTGCTCGTCGAGCAGGTCGATGCGCTGCCACGTGGGGGGTTCGTCGTCCTCCACGGGCCCGAGCACGGCGCCGTGCAGCTCGACGAGGTCGGCCAGGGCCGCGCCCACGGACACCGCGCGGGTGTTCGTCAGGTCCACGCGCTCGGACACCAGCGCGGTGTGCGGCACCCGCAGGTGGGTCTCGACGAAACCGTTCGCCGTGGTCGGGGACCGGTCGCCACCGGCGAGCACCTCCCCCAGGACGGTCAGGGCGCGGCGCACGTCGGCGGGTTCGGTGGCCAGGCGCCGGGCCAGGGCGGGGGCGAGGGCGTCGGGGACCGGGTCGTGGACCGGAACGGGGGTCGGATCGTCGTCGGGCACCGGACGACGCTACGTCCGCACGCCCCGCGGGGCCAGGGGCGGCCCGCGCCCCCCGGGGTCGGACCGGGTCAGACCGGGGTGACCTCGCCGTCGTAGGGGCGGAACTCCACCCCGGCGAACAAGTCCTCCCGCGGGTCCCGGTCGTGGTCCAGGACGTCCTTGGAACCCCACACCTGGACGGGGGTGCCCGCGGGGGAGATCTCCGGCCAGCCGGGGTCGCCCGTCGCGGCGAAACCCGTCCACGCCTGGACCACGCGGCGCGACAGGGCGGCGGCGGCCGGGGTGGGGAACACCCCCGGCACCCGGGAGCCGAGGCGCGGGAGGCGACGGGCCAGCGGCAGGACGGGCACGGCGTGCAGGAACGGTTCCATGGCCTGCGGGTTCCCGAACGCGAACGGCACGTCGAGGCCGTGGGTCGCGCCGAACCGGCCGCCGAGGAACGGCGAGCGCCAGGCGAACCGGGCCAGGTGGGTCCGGCCGCCGGCGGCGGTGTGGGCGCGGGCGAACCGGCGGGAGGGTTCGGCGAACAGCGCGTCGGAGAGCAGGGCGTCGCCCACGGCGCCGGGACCGGCCTGGGGCAGCAGGGCGCGGTAGCCCGCGACGGCCGAGGGTGGCAACCCGACAGCCGCGGCGAACGCGCCCACCTGCTCGAAGGTCGTGGCGACGGGGGCGAACCCGCTGCGGGAGAACAACGTCCACTCGTCCGCGACGGTCTGCACGAGCAGGTCGACGGCCGGGTCACCACCGGCCTGCTCCCCCTGCATGAACGGCCCCGTCACCACGTCGCCGTCGACGACGGGGTGGTACAGCAGCGGGACGGATCCGCGCACCCCCGCCTCGGGGTCGGCGGCCAGGTCCTGGGCGACGGACTCGGACGCGGCGAGCAGGCGGACCGGGGGCAACCCGGCGAAACCCTCGCGGGTGGCCGGGACGCGGGCCGCGCGCGCGACCAGCTCGGCCACCCGCCCGGCCTGGGCGAGGGTGTAGGTCTCCCCCGTGATGCTGGCCGCGATCGCGCGCCGGAACAGGCCCCGGGCCTGGCGCGCGCACAGCAGGGCGGCGACGGAGGCGGCCCCGGCGGACTGGCCGGCGATCGTCACCCGGTCCGGGTCGCCCCCGAAGGCGCGCACGTTCTCGGCCACCCACCGCAGCGCCGCGACCTGGTCGAGCAGACCCCGATTGTGCGGGGCGCCGGGCACGGCGCCGAACCCCTCGAAACCCAGCCGGTAGTTCATGGCGACGACGACGAAACCGCGGCGCACCCAGGCCCCGGGGTGGTAGCCGGGAGCCGACCCGGAACCGGCGACCCAGCCACCGCCGTGGATCCAGACGATGACCGGCAGGTCGCGCGGGAGGTCGGCGGGCACGTGGACGTCGACCGTCAGGTGGTCGGCCCCCGCGGCCGGGGACCAGCCGTACCCCGAACGCGGGTCCTGCGGGGCGACGGGCGAGGGTTCGCGCGCCTCGCGGACGCCCTCCCAGGGTTCCACCGGCGCCGGGGCGGCGAACCGCCGCAGCCCGACCGGGGGTGCGGCGTAGGGGACGCCGCGGAAACTCACGACACCGCGCTCGGCGGCCCGGCCGCGCACGCCGCCCGCCGTCGTCACGACGACCCTGGGCACGTCCGACACCTCCACCGCTGCACGCCTGGTCCTGTGGATCCCTCGGCGAGGCCGGGGGGACGTCCCGCCGAGGGATCCTGCGCCCGAGGCTACAGCGCGAGGACGTCCGCGTCGGCCGAACGCGCCGCCGCCGCGCGGGCGGTCTGCGGGGAACCGGCCTCCAGCGCCGCCCCGGCCATCGCCACGCAGGTGCCCAGGTCCGTGCGGGACAGGGCGAAGCGGACGGCGGGCACGGCGGCCGGGGCCATCGACAGGCTGCGCACGCCCAGGCCCACGAGCACGAGGGCGAGCAGCGGGTCCCGGGCGGCCTCCCCGCACACCCCCACGGGGACGTCGACGAGGCCGGTCGCGCGGACCAGGTCCAGCACCGCCGGCTGCCAGGGGTCGAGCAGGTCGGCCAGGTCGCCCTCGAGGCGGTCGGCGGCCATCGCGTACTGCGTCAGGTCGTTGGTGCCCAGACTGACGAAGTCGAGCCCGGCGGCCACGAGCTGCCTGGCCCGCAGCGCGGCGGCGGGGACCTCCACCATCGCCCCGACCGTGCGCAGACCCGCCGCGCGGGCCTGGGCGGCGAACCGCCCGGCCTCGTCCGGGGTGGAGACCATGGGGGCCATCACCCACGGCTGCGTGCCGGTCCGCTCGGCCGCCGCGGCCAGGGCCGCGAGCTGGGTCGCCAGCAGGTCCGGGTGGCGGCGCGAGGTGCGCAGACCGCGGACCCCGAGCGCGGGGTTCTCCTCGGCGGCGACCTCGACGAACGCGAGCGGTTTGTCCGCTCCGGCGTCCAGGGTCCGCACGACGACCTTGCGGTCGCCGAACGCGGAGAACACCCGTGCGTAGGCGTCGGTCTGCTCCTGCAGCGTCGGGGCGCTCGCGCGGTCCAGGAACAGCACCTCGGTCCGGAACAGGCCCACGCCCTCGACGTCGTGGGCCGCAGCCCGTTCGGCGTCCTCCAGCGTCCCGACGTTGGCCAGGAGCTGCACGGCCGTGCCGTCGGCGGTGCGGCCCGGGCCACCGGCCGAGGCGGCCAGCGCGGTCCGGGCGGCGCGGCGGGCCCGGACCTGCTCGCGCAGGGCGACCGGCGGGTCCGGCGTCACCGTGCCGGCGCGGGCGTCGAGCGCGACGTCCGTGCCCGCGGGCAGGTCCAGCGCCCCGGCCACGCGCACGAGGCACGGGATGTCGAACTGCGCGGCGATGATGGCGGTGTGGCTGGTCGGCCCGCCCAGTTCGGTGACGATGCCGACGACGAGCGAGAGGTCCAAGGCCGCGGTGTCGGCCGGGGCCAGGTCGCGGGCCACGACGACCGAGGGTCCCCGGAGCTGCGGGACACCGGGTTCGGGCAGCCCCAGCACGCGGGCCACGACGCGGTCGCGCACGTCGCGCAGGTCGGTGACCCGTTCGGCCAGGTAGGGGCCGCTGGCGGCGAGCACGGCGCAGAACTGCTCGACGGCCTCGTCGACGGCGGTGGCCGGACCGGACCCGGCCGCCAGGCGCTGGTCGACGACGGCGAGCAGGCCCGGGTCGGCGGCCATGAGCGCCGTGGCCTGCAGGACCTCCGCCGTGGTGCCGCCGGAGGTCTCCGCACGCCGGCGCAGTTCCGCGGCGACGGCCTCGAACGCCTCCCGGACGCGGGGTCCGGCGGCGGGGTCGGCGGGTTCGCCGGCCGGCGGGCGGGCGGGCGGGGCGAGGACGACGACCGTGCCCACCGCGGCCCCCGTCCCCACGCCCACGCCCCGCAGCGCGGTGGTCACCTCGGGCACGAGCTCAGGCATCGTGGTCGGTCTCGACCAGCTCGACGAGGGAGTCCAGCGCCGCCTCGGCGCCCTCCCCGTCGGCGGTGAGCGTGACGCGGTCGCCGTGCTGCGCGCCCAGGCCCATGACCATGAGGATGCTGCGCGCGTCGACCGGGTCGCCGTCGCCGACGGCGATGGTCACCGGCAGCCCGGTGGCCGCGGCGGCCTGGACGAACAGCGAGGCGGGGCGGGCGTGCAGCCCCACGCGGGAGGCGACGGTGGCGGTGCGGATGCTCATCTCGGGTCTCCTCAGACGGTCGCGGGCTGGGCGGTGTCGGGCTGGGCGGGGGCGGTCTGCGCCTGGGGGGCCGTGCGGTGCAGGCCCTTGAGGACGACGACGGCCAGGGCGGTCACGACCGTGCCCAGCAGGATCGCCACCACGTACAGCAGCGGCTGCCCGACCAGGCCCAGCACGACGAGGCCGCCGTGGGGGGCGCGCAGGGTGTTGCCGAAGGCCATCGTCAGCCCGCCGGTGAGACCGGACCCGATCATCGCGGCGGGGATGATGCGCAGCGGGGCGGCGGCCGCGAACGGGATCGCGCCCTCGGTGATGAAGAACGCCCCGAGCAGGACCGCGGCCTTGCCGTTCTGCCGCTCGGCCTCGGTGAACAGGTTCCGGCGGACGAACGTCGCCAGGGCGATGCCCAGCGGCGGCGTCATCCCCGCGGCCATGACGGCGGCCATGACCTTGAGCTCGACGGGGTTGCCGGAGGATGTGGCGACGGTGGCCAGGCCCGTGGTGGCGAACGTGTACGCGACCTTGTTGATCGGGCCGCCGAGGTCGGCGGCCATCATGACGCCCAGGATGACGCCGAGCAGGACGATCCCGCTGCCGGACAGCGAGTTCAGGCCGGCGGTGAGTTCGTCCATGAGCCAGGCGATCGGCCGGCCCAGGACGACGAGCATGGCCCCGGCGGTGACGAACGTGGCCAGGAGCGGGATGACGACGACGGGCATGATGCCGCGCACGGCGTTGGGCACCTTGAGCCGGGCCAGGCCCAGGGCGACGAAACCCCCGAGGAACCCGGCGACGAGGCCGCCGAGGAAACCGCTGCCGACGGTGACGGCGATGGTGCCGCCGACGAAACCGGGGGCGATGCCCGGACGGTCGGCGATGCCGAAGGCGATGAACCCGGCCAGGACGGGGACGAGGAACCCGAAGGCCGCGGCGCCGAGGACGAACAGCAGCCCGGCCCAGGCGTCGGCGGACAACGGGTCGAACCCGGCGATGAGGTCGGCGGCGGTGACGTCGGAGATCGTGTACCCGCCGATGAGGAAGGCCAGGGCGATCATGATGCCGCCGGCGGCGACGAACGGGATCATGTAGCTGACCCCGGTCATGAGCCACTGCCGCACGCGGGTGCCGACCCCGGCGTTCGAGGTGACCTTGGTGGCCAGGGCCGGGCCGCCGGCCGGGGCGGCCGGGTCCGGGGTGGAGCCCTTCGGCGCGGCCTCGACGGCCGCGACCGCGGCGGCCAGGACGCCGGGGGCGTCGGCGACGGCCTTCTTGACCCCGACGTCGACGAACGGCAGCCCGGTGAACCGGTCCTTGTCGCGGACCTCGAGGTCGGCGGCGTAGATGACGCCGTCGGCCGCGGCGATGACGGCCGGGTCGAACGGGGCGGACCCGGCCGAGCCCTGCGTCTCGACCTGCACGTCGTGCCCGGCGGCCTTGCCGGCCTGCTCCAGGGCCTCGGCGGCCATGTACGTGTGGGCGATGCCCGTGGGGCAGCTGGTGATCGCGACGAACCTCATCGCCCGTACACCTCCGTCAGGACGGTCGAGGACACGGCGGCCGCGTCGGGCGCCTGCAGCAGGGACTCGCGGAAGGAGACGTGCACGAGCTTGCGGGCCAGGGCCGCGAGGATCTGCAAGTGGTCGGCCTCGCCCTCGGTGGGCGCGGCGATGAGGAACACGAGGTTGGCCGGGCCGTCCGGGGCGCCCCAGTCGATGCGCTCGCCGGAGACGACGCGGCCGATCGCCAGGCTCGGCACGGTCACGGCCGTGGACCGGGCGTGCGGCAGGCCGATGCCGCCGGGGATGCCGGTGGCCATCTGCTCCTCGCGGGCGGCGACGTCGGTGAGGAACTGCTGCAGGTCGGTGACGCGCCCGGCGTCGGCCAGCGTCTGCGCCAGCTGACGCGTCGCGTCGACGCGGTCGGTCGCCACCAGGTCGGTGAGGACGAGTTCGGGAGCGGTCAGGTCGGTCATCGCTGCAGGTCCTTCACGAGGGTGTCGGGATCGGGATCGGTCAGGGTCCGCACGGCGGTGGCCGCGCGGGAGGTCTCGTTCTCGCCGGGGACGGAACTGCCCGGGAGCAGGACGGCGGCCCGGCCCCAGGCCACGGCCGTCGCCAGGCGCTGGGCGGGGGTCCCGCTCGCGTGCAGGAAACCCGCGAGCGTGCAGTCGCCGGCCCCCACCGTGCTCAGCGGGACGAGGGGTTCTCCCCCGGCCCACACCACGCCGTCGTCGCCGACGAGCAGGGCGCCGGCGCCGCCGAGGCTGACGAGCACCTCGCCCACGCCGCGACCGCGCAGTTCGTCGGCGGCGCTCACGACGTCGCCGACGGTGTGCAGCCCGCGGCCCAGCAGGTCGGCCAGTTCGTCCTCGTTGGGTTTGAGCACGTCCGGGGCGGCCTCGACGGCGGCCGCGAGCGCGGCCCCGCTGGTGTCGACCGCGGAGCGGACCCCGGCGCGGCGGGCGGCGGCGACGAACCGCGCGTGCAGGTCCACGGGGGCACCGGGCGGGAGGGAACCGCTGCTGACGAACCAGTCCGGGTCGGTTCCCAGGACGTCGGAGACGGTGCGCTGCAACGCCTGCACGTCGTCGGCGGTGAGGTCCGGGCCGGGTTCGTTGAGCTTGGTCGTGGTGCCGTCGGCCTCCACGACGGTGGTGTTCGTGCGGATCGTCCCGGCGATCGGGACGGTCAGCGCGCGCACCCGCTGCGGGGCGAGCAGCGTTTCCAGGCGAGCGCCGTCGACGCCGCCGGAGGGCAGGACGGCGGTGGCGGTGTGCCCGTGCCGGGCCAGGGCGCGGGCGACGTTGACGCCCTTGCCACCGGCCTCGACCGAACCGGCCAGGGCCCGGTGCACCTCCCCGCGGGTGAGGACGGCGAGTTCGACGGTGTGGTCGATGCTCGGGTTCGGGGTGGCGGTCAGGACCTTCACGCGCGCACCACCCGGGGGCCGGCGGCTTCGACGTCCCCGAGGATGTCGGGGTCGGTCGCGGAATCGGTGATCACGGTGTCGAGCGCCTCCAGGTCTGCGACGTGGGCGAAGTCGTCCCGGCCGAACTTGGTGTGGTCGGCCAGCACCACGGTGCGCCGGGCCGAGGAGATGAGCCGGCGCTTGACCGCGGCCTCGGCCAGGTCCGGCGTCGTGAGCCCGTGCTCGACGGTGAGGGCGTTCGTCCCGAGGAAGCAGACGTCGGCGAACACCTCGGCCAGGGCGCGTTCGGCCCAGACCCCGACCGCGGCCAGCGTGCGGCCGCGGACGGTGCCCCCCACGAGGTGCAGCGTGAGGTTGGAGCGGTGCGCCACCTGCTGGGCGACGACCTGGGCGATGGGCAGGGCGTGGGTGACGACCACGAGCTCGCGGTCGGCGGGCAGGAGCTCGGCCAGGCGGGCCGTGGTGGTGCCGGCGTCCAGCAGCAGCGTGCCCCCGTCGGGCAGTTCGGCCAGGGCCGCGCGGGCGATGCGGTTCTTCTCCGCCGCGGCCACCTCCTGGCGTTCGGGGACGGCCAGCTCGGCGCCGAGTCGTTCGACGGGGATGGCCCCGCCGTGGACGCGGCGCAGGACGCCGCGGCGTTCCAGGACGGTGAGGTCGCGCCGGATGGTCTCCGGCGTCACGTCGAGCAGGTCGGCCAGCGCGGCCACCTCGACCCGGCCGGCGTCGCGCGCCGCGTCCAGGATCGCCTGGTGCCGCTCCGGTGCGTACATCTGCGTGCTCCTGCTGACGTCCTCGTCGGTGCTGACGTCCTCGTCGGGGTCGTGCTCTGCGGGTCGTGCGGCCCGTTCCGCCGGGCTGGCACAGTTCTACGCGCCAACCGGGCAGGAAGTCAACACTTCGGACCCAAACGGACATCAGAACGGGCGGGACGCAGAACGCCCCCGGTCCGCGGTGGACCGGGGGCGCTCGGGCGCAGGGGTCAGGCGTCGATGCGGTCCCGGTCCAGGTTCTCCGCACCGGCGATGATGAAGTCCTTGCGGGGGGCGACGTCGTTGCCCATGAGCAGCTCGAAGACCCGCTCGGCCACCGCCCCGTCGGAGACCGTGACCCGGCGCAGCGTGCGGTGGGCCCGTTCCATCGTGGTCTCGGCGAGCTGGTCCTCGTCCATCTCCCCCAGCCCCTTGTACCGCTGCGGCTCCTTGTAGGTGCGGCCCCGCTTGGCCAGGTCGGTGATCACGCGGCGCAGCTCGGCGTCGGAGTAGGTGTAGATCACCTCCCGCTCGCGCCGGCCGGACCCGTGCACCTCCAGGCGGTGCAGCGGGGGGACGGCGGCGAAGACGCGGCCGGCGTCGATGAGCGGGCGCATGTACCGGAAGAACAGGGTCAGCAGCAGCGTGCGGATGTGCGCGCCGTCGACGTCGGCGTCCGTCATCAGCACGATCTTGCCGTAGCGCACCGAGGACAGGTCGAAGCTGCGCCCGGACCCGCCCCCGACGACCTGGATGATCGAGGCGCACTCGGCGTTCTTCAGCATGTCCGTGACGGACGCCTTCTGGACGTTGAGGATCTTCCCGCGCAGCGGCAGCAGCGCCTGGTACTCCGAGTCCCGCGCCCCCATCGCCGTGCCCAGGGCCGAGTCCCCCTCGACGAGGAACAGCTCGGTGTTCTCCACGTCCCCGGAGCGGCAGTCCTTGAGCTTGGGCGGCAGCGAGGAGCTCTCCAGGGCGTTCTTGCGGCGCTGGGTCTCCTTGTGCAACCGCGCGGAGATGCGCGACTTCATCTCGGTGACGACCTTGTCGAGCACCGCCGTGGCCTGCGCCTTGTGCTCGCGCCTGCCGCTGGTCAGGACGGCCGCCAGCTCGCCCTCGACGACCTTGCGGACGATCCCGCGCACCGCCGCGGTCCCCAGGACCTCCTTGGTCTGCCCCTCGAACTGCGGCTCGGCCAGGCGGACGGTGACCACGGCCGTCAGACCGGCCAGGACGTCGTCCTTCTCCAGCTTCTCGTCCTTGCCCACCTTCAGCCGCCGCGCCTGGGCGTCGACCTGGGCCTTGACCGCCGCGTACAGGCCCTGCTCGAACCCCGACAGGTGCGAGCCGCCCTTGGGGGTGGCGATGATGTTGACGAAGGTGCGCACCGTGGGGTCGTACCCGGTGCCCCAGCGCAGTGCGACGTCCACGACGCAGTGGCGCTGGACGTCCTGCATGTCCATGTGGCCGGAGTCGTCCAGGACCGGGACCGTCTCGGTGAACGTCCCCTCGCCCTGCAGCCGCCACACGTCCGTCACGGGGGCGTCGGGGGTGAGGAACTCGGCGTACTCCCCGATGCCGCCGTCGTGCTGGAAGACCTCCTCGGTCACCTGCTCCGGGTCGCCGGTGCGCTCGTCGCGCACGACGATGCGCAGCCCCGGGACGAGGAAGGACGTCTGCCGCGCCCGCGCGGTGAGGTCGGCCAGGGAGAACTGCGCGTCCTTGAGGAAGACCTGCGCGTCGGCCCAGTACCGCACCCGCGTCCCGGTGACCCCGCGCTTGGCGCGCCCGACGACCTCCAGCCCCGTGGCCGGGGTGAAGGGGGCCTGCGGGCCCTCGCCGGCGTAGCGGCCCGGCGCCCCGCGCCGGAAGCTCGTCGCGTACGTCTTGCCGCCGCGGTCGACCTGGACGTCGAGGCGGGCGCTGAGGGCGTTGACGACGCTGGCCCCGACGCCGTGCAGACCGCCGGAGGCCGAGTAGGACCCGCCGCCGAACTTCCCGCCGGCGTGCAGGTGCGTGAAGACGACCTCGACCCCGGACAGACCGGTGCGCTTCTCCACGTCGACCGGGATGCCGCGGCCGTCGTCGTGGACCTCCACCGAGCCGTCGGCGTGCAGGACGACGTGGATGTTCTGGCAGTGCCCGCCCAGGGCCTCGTCGACGGCGTTGTCGATGATCTCCCACAGGCAGTGCATGAGGCCGCGCGAGTCGGTGGACCCGATGTACATCCCCGGGCGCTTGCGGACGGCCTCCAGGCCCTCCAGGACGAGCAGGTTCGCGGCGGTGTACTTGTCCTCCGAGCCGGAGGTGCCGGAGGGGGTCGGGCTGGGGGGAGTCACCCCGGCAGGGTACGGGGCGCGCCGGAGCCGGTCGCGGAGGCGCCCGGCGGGGGGCGGTGTGACCGACGCCACCTCCGCTAGGAGCGAACGGGTTGCTCCAACGGCGTGGGAACGCGCGCGCGCTGCCGAAGGTTGGGGAAGAGTGTCCGGCGGGAGCAGCAGCTGCCCGCCAGCGTGCACGACCCGGAAGGAGTCGCGGAGTGACCACCGCCATGACCACCCTCAGCCAGAGCCCCATGACCGCCTCGGACCGGTGCGACCGGTGCGGCGCACAGGCCTACGTGCGGGTCCAGCTCAACGCCGGTGGTGAGCTCCTCTTCTGCGCTCACCACGGCCGCGAGCACCGCCAGGCCCTGCGCGCCGCCGGCGCCGACATCCACGACGAGTCGCAGAAGCTCGCGGCCACGTCGTCGACGGCCGCCCCCGACGAGCGCTGATCCTGACCCCGCACCACCGGCGAGCCCGGCGTCACCATGGGTGACGCCGGGCTCGTCGTCGTCGCGCTGGCGATGGCCGTCGGTCTCGTCGGCATCGTCGTCCCGGTCCTGCCGGGCACCGTCCTCGTCGGGCTGGCCGCGCTGGCCTGGGCCCTGGGCCAGGGCGGTGCGGCCTGGGTCTGGTTCGCCGGGATCGTGGTGCTCCTGGCCGCCGGCCAGGTCGCCATGTACCTGCTGCCCGGGCGGCGGATGACCCGGGCCGGCATCGGCAAGCGCACCCTCCTGCTCGGTGCCGTCCTCGGGGTCGTCGGCTTCTTCGTCGTGCCCGTCCTCGGCCTGCCGCTGGGTTTCGTCCTCGGGGTCTTCCTCGGCGAGCTCCTCGCCGCGCACGGCGTCCCCGACCGCGCGCGCCGCGCCTGGCGCTCGACGGTCGTGGCGGTGAAGAACGTCGGGCTCAGCGTGGCCCTGGAAGGCGCCGCCGCCCTGCTGGCGACGACGGTGTGGGTCGTCGGGGCCCTGACCCTGCGCTGAGTCCCACCCGCCGGGCCTCCGGCGGGTGCTGCTGCGGCGTCGTCCCGCGTCCAGGACGTGGGTCCGGGTCGCCCCGGGTCAGTCCAGGTAGTCGCGCAGGACCTGCGAGCGCGAGGGGTGGCGCAGCTTCGACATCGTCTTGGACTCGATCTGGCGGATGCGCTCGCGCGTCACGCCGTAGACCTTGCCGATCTCGTCCAGCGTCTTGGGCTGGCCGTCGGTCAGCCCGAAGCGCATGGACACCACGCCCGCCTCGCGCTCGGAGAGGGTGTCGAGCACCGAGTGCAGCTGCTCCTGCAGGAGCGTGAAGCTCACGGCGTCGGCCGGGACGACCGCCTCGGAGTCCTCGATGAGGTCACCGAACTCGGAGTCGCCGTCCTCGCCCAGCGGGGTGTGCAGCGAGATCGGCTCACGGCCGTACTTCTGGACCTCGACGACCTTCTCCGGGGTCATGTCGAGCTCCTTGGCGAGCTCCTCCGGAGTGGGTTCGCGGCCCAGGTCCTGCAGCATCTGCCGCTGGACGCGGGCGAGCTTGTTGATGACCTCGACCATGTGCA
Organism: Kineococcus halophytocola; assembly: GCF_041276425.1. Lineage (NCBI taxonomy): Bacteria > Bacillati > Actinomycetota > Actinomycetes > Kineosporiales > Kineosporiaceae > Kineococcus > Kineococcus halophytocola. Next base: position 58,886 of record NZ_JBGFTU010000003.1, read on the forward strand.
CCGGAATGCGGATGGTGCGGGCCTGGTCGGCCATCGCGCGGGTGATGGCCTGGCGGATCCACCACGTCGCGTACGTGGAGAACTTGTAGCCCTTGGTGTAGTCGAACTTCTCGACAGCACGGATGAGCCCCAGGTTGCCCTCCTGGATGAGGTCCAGGAAGAGCATCCCGCGGCCCGTGTACCGCTTGGCCAGCGAGACCACCAGGCGCAGGTTGGCCTCGAGGAGGTGGTTCTTGGCGCGCCGGCCGTCCTCGCTGATCCACCACAGCTCGCGCTTGAAGATCGGGTCGATGTCGTCGCCGGAGTGCAGCTTCTCCTCGGCGAACAGACCGGCCTCGATGCGCTTGGCGAGCTCGACCTCCTGCTCGGCGTTGAGGAGGGCGACCTTGCCGATCTGCTTGAGGTAGTCCTTGACCGGGTCGGCGGTGGCGCCGGCGGTCGAGACCTGCTGGGCCGGGGCGTCGTCCTCGTCGTCGTCGCGCAGGACGAAGGCGCCGCCGGCCTTCTTCCCCGAGCCGTCCTCGGGCGTCTCCGGCGTCTCGGCCGCCACATCCTCATCCGCCACGACCTCCTCGGTCGCGACGTCCTCGAGCACCTCCTCCACGGCGGGCTCGTCGCCCTCCTCGGCCGGCGCGGCCTTGGTGGCCGTCTTGGCCGCGGCCTTCGTCGCCGTCTTGGCGGCCGTCTTCCTGGCCGCGGTCTTGGCCGGCGCCTTGGTGGCCGTCTTCGCCGCGGACCCCGCGGGGGCGGCCGCCGCGTCCTCGCCCTCGGCGGGGGCGGCGGCGCGCTTGGCGGCCGGGCGGGCGGTCTTGGTGGCCGTGGCCGTGGACGTCGCCCGGCGGGCCGAGGCCGCCGCGACGGCGCGCTTGGGGGCCTCGGCGGGGACCTTCACGGTGATCCCGTTGTCGTCGAGGGCGCGCAGGACCGCCTTCATGCGCTGCACGGGCAGCTGGGCGTCCTCGCACGCCACCCGGACCGACTGCGCGTCGACGTAGCCGTGGGTGGTTCCGTGCTGCAGAAGCTCCTGGAACGGAGCGGAAGCGAACTCTGGCGGGAGCGGCCGGGAGGTCGGTACCGACGACACGGACTGCCTTTCGTCGTGGGCGGAACGGGACTGCGCGGGCAGCAGTCGACAACGTCAACACCGGCGGGCGGGTGCTTATGCCCACGTGGGAGACAAACGCCGATTCTTGCACGGATCGGCGCACGGGGTGGCGCGACACCACCGGCGGTCACCGGACCGGACGCGCCGGCGGGCTCAGTCCTCGGGCTTGACGGCCAGGACGGGACAGGGGGCGTCGAGCAGGATCCGCTGGGCACTGGCCCCCAGGATCAGCTTGCCCACGGGCGTGCGGCGGCGCAGGCCGATGACGATGAGGGAGGCGCCGGAGTCCTCGGCGGCGGTGATGAGGTCGTCGGCGGGGTCGTCGGAGTCGGGCACCTCGCGCAGCTCGACCGACAGACCGGCCTCGGCCAGCTCGGCGCGCACCTTGTCGTGGACGGCCGCGAGCTGCTCGGCCTCCTCGGCGTCGATCTCCCGGCCCGGGCGGCGGCTGTGCACCACCACCAGCGGCGCGGACAGCCGGACGGCCGCCCCACCGGCCCGCTCCAGCGCGGCCCTCCCCTCGGGGTTGGCCACGTACCCGACGACGATCCCCATGCCGCACTCTCCAACGTCGTAGACGATCCGTGACCGTACTACGCACCGCCCGGCCCGCCCCCTGCACCCCACCCGCCGGGCCCGAGGCCGTGCCGCACGGCCTGCTCCACCAGCAGCGCCAGCCGGTGCCCGGGGTCGGCCCGCAGGGACCGCCGGGCGCAGGCCCCCGCCCGCACCGACCGGCCGGCGGCCCACTCCAGCCAGGCGACCACGGCCCACGCCGCCGCCCCGCCCGGCCCGGCGTGCCGCGCCACCTGCAGCGCCACGTCGGCGGCGACCGCGGCGCGGTGGGCGTCGAGGGGTTCGGTGGGGTCGGTGGACCCGCCGGAGCCGGCCGCCAGGACGGCGTCGCGCACCGGGAGGCGCTCCAGGGCCCGCAGCAGGTGACCGCACCACGCGGCGGGCAGGACGGGCACCGGCCCCACGCACCCCTGGTCCACCGCCCGCCCGAAGTCCTCGACCAGGGCGCGCGAGCGGGCCGGGGTCACCGGCGCGCGCGAAGCCGCCGCGGCCGCGGCGCACCGGGCCGGGTCCACCGGTGCGAGGTCGGACAGGCTCGCGGCCCGGTCGGGTGCGGCGAAGAACCCGCGCCAGACGGCCTCGGCCTGCAGCCGCAACGGGTCACCGCCCCGCTCCGGCCCCCGTCCCGACCCCCGGGGCGGCCACGGGGCACCACCGGCCGGGCAGCAGGGCCCGGAACAGGTCAGCGTCCGCCAGCGCCCGGCACCGACGAGCACGTGCTCGGCCGGCTCGACCCCACCCACCCCGCCCACCCCGCCCAGGGCTCCCAGGCCGGTGCGCACCGCCTCCAGCACGGCCGCCGCCCGCGGGCCCGGCCGGAGCTGCCCGCCGGTCGAACGGGCCTCGGGGTCGTACAGCACCACGAGGAGTTCCGAGCCCGCTCGGGCCTGCCGGCGCACGAGCCGCAGGCACTGCCCGGCCGTGGCCTCGGCGGCTGCGGCCGTCGCCGTCCCGTCCGCGCCGGGGGCGGGAGGCAGGTCGGCCCGGACCACCAGCCCCAGCCGGCGGTTGCGCGTCCCGGGGGCGGGAGCGAGCAGTTCGAGCAGGACGAGGGAGTCGGCCGGGTGGAAGCCGAGGCGGTAGGGCAGGAGGGCCAGCAGGTCGGCCACCCCGGTGGCCACGAGCGGGCCGGCACCACCGGTGGAGGGGCCGGTGGAGGGGCCGGTGGGGGTGCTGCGGTCGGGGCGGGCTGCGGTCACCACGCCACCCTGGGGCGGGCGCGGCACCGCTCGCCGGGGCCGTCCACAGGACGGTCCCCTCCTCAGCCCGGCAGGCGCCTGTGGGGACGGGGGTGACCCGCTGCGGGGGCCTGCTGACCGGTGACGGTCACCGGCCCGGGACGGGGGGTGCGCCAGCCACCGCGCTGGACGTAGTCGGTCGTGGCGGCGCGCACCGAGGCGGCCACGAAGGCGGCCACGAGCCCGTCGTCGAGGAACCCCAGGACGGGCACCCACAGCTCCGGCACGGCGTCGACCGGCGAGAGGAGGTAGACGGTGCCCAGGGCCGCAGCGGCCAGGCGCCGACGGCCTGTACCGGTCCACCGCCCCGTCACCGCGTCCCGGACCATCCACGGCAGCAACCGCAGGCGCAGGGCCGTGCGGGGGTCCACGGCCGGGGCCGCCCGCAGGGGTCCTGGCCCCACGGCGTGACCGCGGCTCACGAGGAGCCCTCCCCCGGGGTCACGGCGGCCCCGGCCAGCGGCGGCAGCGCGTGCTCGGCGTTCTTGGTGATCCGGCGGAACATCACGGTGTCCACCCCCGCGCCCACGGCCCCCCCGACGACGGGCAGGGCGCGCTGGGGCACCCGGAGCAGGCCCTGCGTCCCGAACCTGGCGAGGAGGCGGAAGCCGACGCCCTTGTTGACGAGCATGAGCACCGGCCGCGGGACGCGCGAGGTGATGAGCCCGGTCAGCCGGCCTCCCGCCGGGAGCCCGGCGGTCTTGAGCACGTCGGTGGCGTCGGCGCCCACGAGGGTCAGCAGGACGGCGGAGCGCACCTCGGGCCGGGTGGTGTCGTACCCCCGCAGCTCGGCGATGGCGGCCACGGCGCGCACGGCCAGGACGTGGAAGGCGAACACGTTGGCGGGCATGGCGACCGGCAGCGTCAGCAGACCGCCCAGCCCCGTCACGAACCCGTTGCCGGCTACGAGCCGGGAGTGCTGGCGCACGACGGCGTGCACGGCCGACTCGGTGCTCGGGTGGTCGGCGCGGGCGGAGCGCGCCACCTGCGCGGCGCTGTCGAACGGGCCCAGGCCGTCGATGCCGACCTTGAGCAGCCGCGTCACGAGGTCGGTGGAACGACGCTCGAGCGCGGAGGGCTCCTCGACGTCGGACGGGCTGGTCTTCTCGCGGCGGCTCACACCCTCGACGCTAGCCGGTGGGACGCCGCGCGCCAGCCGGAGAACCGGTCAGCGGGCCGGGTCCTGCTCGCTGAGGTAGGCCACGACCTCGGCGACCCCGGAGTCGACGTACCGGCGGCGCGCCCAGGGGCGCGGCGGGCGCTGTGCGCTGGCCACCGGCGGCCGGTCCGCCTGCGGGAAGCGCGCCGGGTCCAGGTGGCGCCGCGCCCTGCGGTCGCGCAGGAACGGCACCACGAACAGCGCGAGCAGGCACATCTCCAGGAAGGTGGACATGCTTCCTCCTCGGCACCGGGACGGCGGAACTTCAGTGCCCGCACCCGGGCCTGGTTGGATCCGGGGGTGCCCGAGCGATCCCGTCCCCCCCGCCGCCCCCGCGGCACCCGCCCGGCGGCCGCGGCCCGGCCCGTCCAGGGCGAGGAGGCCATCGCCACCGGGACGGTCCGGCTGGAGCAGGACCCCGACGACCCCGACGGCTGGACGGTCCTGGTCAACGGGGTCCCGAGCTCCTACGTCGACACCGCCGACGCCACCCGCCTGGTGTTCGAGTACCACCAGTGGACCGCGGCGGTGCTCGACGCGGTGCACCCCCCCGGCCCGCTGCGCGCCACGCACCTCGGCGGGGCGGGCTGCGCCTTCCCGCGCTGGCTCGCGGCGACCCGGCCGGGCTCGCGCCAGCTCGTGCTGGAGGTCGACGCCGGACTCGTGGAGGTCTACCGGCGCAGCTTCGGGGCCAGCGGGCCCGCGGGCTTCAAGCTGCGGGTGGCCGACGGGCGCCGCGGGCTGGCCCCGCTGCCGGACGCCAGCCAGGACGTCGTCGTGCGCGACGCCTTCGCCGGGGACGCGGTGCCCGGGCACCTGCGGACGGTGGAGTTCCTCTCCGAGGTCGACCGGGTGCTGGCCCCCGGCGGGGTGTGGATCGCCAACCTCGCCGACCGCCCGCCCCTGCCGAACTCCCGCGCCGAGCTGGTCACGGCGTTCGAGGTGTTCGAGCACGTGGCCGTCCTGGCCGAGCCGGGGGTGTTCCGGGGCCGGCGGTACGGCAACGTCCTGCTCGTGGCCTCCCGGCGGGAGCTGCCCGAGCGGGCCCTGGTGCGGGCGCTGGCCGGCGGGGTGGCCCCGGCCCGGCTCGTCCTGGGCCGCGACGCGCGGCACTTCTGCGCCGGGTCCCGCGTCCTGCACGACGAGGTGGCGCCCCCGGCCCCCGACGCGTGAGCAGCGACGCCTGAGCGCCGCGGCCGGCGAGGGCGGCTGACCCCGGGCACCACGACGGCGCCGACCCCCCGGGGTCGGCGCCGTCGTGGTGCGGGGCGCAGGATAAGCCCTGCGACACGGACCCGTCGCCGGTCCACTCCACGTGGAAGGACCCCTCGCGGTCCACGCGCTTGTAGGTGTGCGCCCCGAACAGGTCGCGCAGCCCCTGGATCAGCGCGGCCGAGGACCGTTCCCGGCGCAGGCCGTCGTAGTAGGCCAGGGCCGAGGCGAAACCGGGCGCGGGGATGCCGGCGGTCACCGAGTGCACGACCACGCGGCGCCAGGCCTCCTGGCCCTTCGCGACGGCGTCGGCGAAGTAGGGGTCCAGCAGCAGCGAGGGCAGCTCGGGGTTCTTGGCGTAGGCGTCCTTGATGCGGTCCAGGAACGTGGCCCGGATGATGCACCCGCCGCGCCAGATCGTCGCCATGGCGCCGGGGTCCACGCCCCAGCCGTACTCCTGCGAACCGGCGCGGATCATGTCGAAGCCCTGCGCGTAGGCGACGACCTTCGAGGCGTAGAGGGCGGCGCGGACGTCCTCGACGAACTGCTCGGCGTCGGCCTCGGCGACGAACCCGCCGGAGCCCTCGGCCCCACCGGCTGCGTCACCGGTCGGGCCGGGCAGCACCGGCTGGGCGGCCTTGCGCTGCTCGGCGTGCCCGGACAGCGCGCGGGCGAAGACGGCCTCGGCGATGCCGGAGACGGGGGTGCCCAGGTCCAGGGCGGTCTGCACCGTCCAGCGGCCGGTGCCCTTCTGCTCGGCCTCGTCCAGGATGACGTCGACGAGCGGGACGCCCTCCTGGGTGGGGTCGTCCTTGGCCAGGACGCGGGCGGTGATCTCGATGAGGAAGCTCTCCAGGTCCCCGGAGTTCCACGTCGTGAAGACCTCGGCGAGCTGCTTCGGCGTGCGGCCCAGGCCGTGGCGCAGCAGGTCGTAGGCCTCGGCGATGAGCTGCATGTCGGCGTACTCGATGCCGTTGTGCACCATCTTGACGAAGTGCCCGGCCCCGTCGGGCCCGACGTGGGTGGCGCACGGCGTGCCCTCGACGGAGACGGCGATGTCCTCCAGGACCGGACCGAGCGTGGCGTAGGCGTGCTTCGAGCCGCCGGGCATGATCGAGGGGCCCAGCAGGGCGCCCTCCTCGCCGCCGGAGACGCCGACGCCGGCGAAGTGGATGCCCTTCTCCCGCAGCGCGGCCTCGCGGCGGCGGGTGTCCAGGAAGTGCGCGTTGCCGCCGTCGACGAGGATGTCGCCCTCGGACAGCAGCGGGGCCAGCTCGTCGATGACGGCGTCGGTGGGGGCGCCGGCCTTGACCATGATGATGATGGTGCGCGGGGAGGACAGGGAGTCCACGAACTCCTGGGTCGTGTACCCGGGGACGAACGTCCCCTCCTCGCCGAACTCCTCGACCAGCGCCCTCGTCTTGGCGTCGGTGCGGTTGTGCACCGCGGTCACGTACCCGTGCCGGGCGATGTTGCGGGCCAGGTTGCGGCCCATCACCGCCATCCCGGTCACACCGATCTGAGCCGTGCCGGCGCGTCCTTGCCCGGCCTGTCCCTGCGTCTGCTCGCTCACCCGCCGCATCATGCCGTGCCGGTCCCGGCGCGGGAACCACGGGCCCGCAGCACGTCGCGGACCCGGGGCACCACGACCCCGTCGGCGGCCATGAGCGCCCGCGTCTGACGGCGGCTGACGAGGATCCCGGCGACCCCGAGCGCCCACAGCGGGAACTGCAGGGCGAACGCGACCTTGAAGGCCCCCAGGGAGTACGTCGCCGGGGTGCCCGCGCCCTGGGCGTCCAGCAGCACCCCGACGAGCAGGATGAGCACGACCGAGGCCGTGAAGCCCATGACGTTGGTCATGCCCGTGGCCCCGCCGAGGCGGTGGGCGGGGTTGGACGTGCGGGCGTAGTCGAAGCCGACCATCGAGCCCGGGACGCCGGTCGCGGCGACCACGACGAGCAGCGCGAGCAGGACCAGCGGAGCCCGGCCGGGCCACAGCAGTACCACCGCCCACACCACCGCCTGGGAGCCCACGACGGTGAGCACGAGCCAGGACCGGCGCAGCGGGTGCCGGGCGACGAAGGTGCCGAAGACCGGACCGGCCCCGGCCGCGGTGACGGTGTAGAGGGTGAGCAGCGCGCTGGCCCCCGCCGGGCTCACGCCCTGCCCGGAGACGAGGAAGGGGAAACCCCACAGCGTGGCGAAGGCGTTGCCGGAGAACGGGGTCGCCCAGTGCGACCACAGGCCCAGCCGGGTGCCGGGGTGGCGCAGCGCGGCCCGCAGGTCCCCGCCCACCTGCCGCAGGGACCGGGTGACGCGCGGGTTCTCCCGCCCCGGCGGCACGTCGCGCAGGACCAGAACCGACAGCACCGTGGCCAGCAGCGTGAACGAGGCGAGGCCGGTGTAGGCGGGGGTCCAGCCCGGCCCGTGCAGCAGCGCCACGAGCGGGACGAAGCTGAACACCTGGCCCAGCTGCCCGAACAGGCCGACGAGCTGGGTCATGACGGGCACCCGGGACGGGGGGAACCAGTTCGTGACGACCCGCAGGACGCTGACGAAGGTCGCCGCGTCCCCGGCCCCGACCAGGACGCGGGCCAGGACGGCCTGCCACGTCTGGGTGCTCAGGGCCAGGACGAGCTGACCGGCGCCCATCGTGGCCGCGCCCAGGACGACGAGCCGGCGCGGCCCCCACCGGTCGATGAGGACCCCGACGGGCACCTGCAGGGCGGCGTAGACGAGGAACTGCAGCACCGCGAAGCTCGACAGCGTCCCGGCGGTGATGTCGTAGCGCTGCTGGGCGTCCAGGCCCGCGGCGGCCAGCGAGGTGCGGTTGGCGACCGTGACGACGTAGGCCAGGGCGCCGACGGCGAAGACGAGCCAGGCCCCGCGCACCCCGGTGGGGCGCGCGCTCACGGGCGCACCGCCCGCAACCGGTCCCCGGCCTGGCGCACGTGGGCGCGCACCAGGTCGGTCCAGGCCTGCTCGTCCTCGCCCGCGAGCGCGGCCCGCTGGGCCTCGTGGTCGGCCAGGGCCCGCGCCGTGCGGTCGGGGGCACCCCCGAGGTTGAGCACCCCCATCCGCATCTGCCGGTCCCGCAGGGAGTCGTAGACACCGGCCAGGACCTCGTTACCGGCGGCGCGCACGACCTCGGCGTGGAAGGCGCGGTCGGCGCTCATGAAGTCCCACGTCGTCCCGCCGGCGGCGGCCCGGCGCATGGCGAGCAGGTGCGGGGTCAGCCGGTGGACGAGCTCATCGCGCACCGCCCAGGCGCCGCGGGCGGCGTGCACCTCGACGAGCTCGCGGGCCTCCAGCACGTCCTCGACCTCCTGGGGGGAGACCGGGACGACGAGCGCTCCCCGCTTGGGGATGAGGCGCACCAGTCCCTCGGCCTGCAGCCGCAGCAGTCCCTCGCGCACGGGGGTGCGGGAGACGCCGAGCTCGTCGGCGACCTCGCCCTCGGTCAGCAGGTGCCCGCCGGGCAGGGTGCGGTCGAGCACGGCCTGCTTGACGTGGGCGTAGACGCGGTCGGCGGCCGGGGGTGCCCCCGGGGTCCGCGGGTGGGCTGGGGTGCGCGCGGTGTCCATCGTGCATCCATGCTAGCTGCATGTCAGGACATGGACCGGGGGTGCGTCAGCCGAGGGCGGCCACCGCGGTGCGCAGGTCGGCGACGAGCCCGTCGTAGGCGCCCTGGCGGTCGTCCTCGGGCACGCGCAGCACCGCCGAGGGGTGGATGGTGCCGAGGAAGGTCTTCTCCCCGCGCGAGGTCTGCAGCCGCAGCACCTGGCCGCGGTCCTTGGTCACCCGGAAGTCCTTCGGCAGCAGCGCCTTCGCCGCCGTCGCCCCGAGGCAGACGACGACGTCGGGGTCGACGGCGGCCAGCTCGGCGGCCAGCCAGGGCCGGCAGGCGCTGACGTGACCGACGTCGGGGCTGGCGTGGATGCGGCGCTGGCCCGGGGCCTTCTGGGTGAACCGGAAGTGCTTCACCGCGTTCGTGACGTACACGTCGGCCCGGTCGACGCCCGCCTCCTCCACGGCGCGCTGCAGCAGCCGCCCGGCCGGGCCGACGAAGGGGATGCCGCGCCGGTCCTCCTGGTCCCCGGGCTGCTCGCCCACCAGCGCGAGCCGCGCGGTCGGGGAACCGGCCGAGAAGACGACCTGCGTCGCCGGCTCCCACAGCTCGCAGCCGCGGCAGTCCACCGCCGCCTCGCGCAGCCGCCCGACGTCGGCGCCGGCCGGGACCCACTCCTGCGCGCCGGCGCGTTCGACCTTCGTCGCCATCCTCGTGCCCACCTCACCTCCGGGCCCGCCGGCGGCGGGCGCTCGCGACCAACCTCCACCCCTCGGCGGCACCCCGCGACCCCGCGACCCCGTGCGGTCAGCGGCGCCCGCCGTCGGGCAGGTCGTTGCCGACCGCCAGGGTCGCGCTCGCGCGGCGCACCGCCCGACCGGTGCCGCTGGGGTGGGCGGCCAGCACGTCGTCGAGGAAGCCGTACTGCACGAGGAGCTGGGCCGTGGCCGACGTGCGGGGCCCGCGGCGCAGGTGCGACCACCAGTCGGCGATGTCGCCCCACCCCGGCGCCGAGAGCGAACCGCCGAACTGCTGCACGGACAACCCGGCGCACAGGTTGGCGAAGGACAGCCGGTCGGTCAGCGTCCACCCGGCCAGCGTCCCGGTGAGGAACCCCGCCCCGAAGACGTCCCCGGCCCCCGTCGCGTCGAGGGCGTCCAGCCGCAGCCCCGGGACCCCGGCCCGCTCCCCCGTCGCGGCGTCGACGGCCAGGGCGCCCTCGGCCCCGCACGTCACGACGGCGACCGGGACGCGCTCGGCCAGCGCCGCGACGGCCGAGGCGGCGTCGTCGGTGCGGGTGTAGCGCATCGCCTCGACGTGGTTGGGCAGGAACGCGTGGCAGTGCTCCAGCCCGGCCAGGACGTCGGGGTTCCACTGCGTCGCCGCGTCCCAGCCGACGTCGGCGAACACCAGCGACCCCTGCTCGCGGGCGCGCAGCACCCACGGTTGCGGGACGGCGGCCAGGTGGACCAGGGCGCTGCGGGCGGCCGGGACCTCGGCCGGTTCGTCCCGGGGGGCGGGGTGCTCGTGGGTGACCATCGCGCGGTCCCCGCCGTAGGCCAGGGAGACGGTGACCGGTGAGTGCCAGTTCCGCACCCGGTAGGAGGTGGACAGGTCCACGCCCTCCTGCTCCCCCAGCGTCCGCCAGCAGAACTCCCCGTAGGCGTCGGTGCTGAACGCCGCCGACAGCGACGTCGACAACCCCAGCCGCGCCGCGGCCACCGCCATGTTCGCGATGCCCCCCGGGCACGACCCCATCCCCGAGGTCCAGACCTCCGTCCCCGGGCGGGGTTCGGAGTCCAGTCCCGTCATGACGATGTCGAGGAACACCGTCCCCCGGACGTGGACGTCGGGGACGGGGGTGTCGGGGACGGGGTCCGGCTGCACCCCGGCATGCTGTCAGGGGCGCGCGGGCCCGACCAGGGGGAGGATGCGCCCATGGAGTACAGAACCCTGGGAAGCAGCGGCACCTCGGTCTCGAACCTCGCGCTGGGCACGATGACGTTCGGCCGCGAGAGCGACCGCGACGTCGCCTTCGAGCAGCTCGACACGTTCCTGGCCGCGGGCGGGACCCTCGTGGACACGGCCGACGTCTACAGCGGCGGGGTCTCGGAGGAGGTCGTCGGCGCCTGGCTGGCCGACCGCCCGGCCGACGTCACCGAACGGGTGGTCCTGGCGACCAAGGGCCGGTTCCCCACCTCCGGGGAACCCAACGGCGTCGGCCTCTCGCGCCGGCACCTGACGCGGGCGCTGGACGCCTCGCTGCGCCGGCTCGGCGTGGAGGTCGTCGACCTGTACCAGGTCCACGCGTGGGACCCGTGGACCCCGCTGGAGGAAACCCTGGCCACGCTGGACTCCTTCGTCCGCGCGGGCAAGGTCCACCACGTCGGGTTGTCGAACTTCACCGGCTGGCAGCTGCAGAAGGCCGTCGACCTGGCCGCCGCGGAGGGTTTCTCCCCGCCGGTGACGCTGCAGCCGCAGTACAACCTGCTGGTGCGCGAGATCGAGTGGGAGATCGTGCCCGCCGCGGAGGAGAACGGCCTGGGACTGCTGCCGTGGTCCCCGCTGGGCGGGGGGTGGCTGTCGGGCAAGTACACCCGCGACACGACCCCGACCGGGGACACCCGGCTCGGGGAGAACCCCGACCGCGGGGTCGAGGCCTACGCCAGGCGCAACGCCCGAGAACGGACGTGGGCGGTCGTGGACGCGGTGCAGCGGGTGGCCGAGCAGCGTGGCGTGCCGATGGCGCAGATCGCGCTGGCGTGGTTGTCGGCCCAGCCCGCGGTGAGTTCGGTCATCCTCGGGGCGCGCACCGTGCAGCAGCTCACGGAGAACCTCGGGGCGGCCGACCTGGAGCTGGAGGCCGGTGAGCTCGCGGCCCTGGACGAGGCCAGCGACCCCGAACCGGCCGACTACCCCTACGGCGGGCCGGGGTCGACGCAGCGCTCGCGCAAGCTCACCGGCGGACGCTGACCGGCCGGTTCCCGCCCGCCGCCCCTCCTCGCGGGGCGGCGGGCGGGGCGGCGGGCGGGACGGCGGACGGGCGACCTCAGCGTTCGTGCGGCTTGTCGTCCGCGGCGACGGCCTCGCGCTCGCCCATCGGGGCGGTCGGCCCGACCGTGGTGTCCTTGTCCGTCTGCTTCTCGGACTCGGCGTTGACCTCGGCGCCGAGCAGGATCGCGTAGCTCGTCAGCCACAGCCACATCAGCAGGATGACGACCCCGGCCATGGCGCCGTAGTTCTTCGTGTAGGAGGAGTTCCCGGCCACCGTCACGTAGATCGAGAAACCCGCCGACACGACGAGCCACAGCACGGTGGCGACGCCGGCACCGACGGACACCCACTTCACCTGGGGCGCGTCGCGGTCGGGGGCCAGGCGGTAGACCACGGCCAGGGCGAGGGTGATCAGCCCCAGCAGCAGAACCCAGCGCAGGACGCCGACGAGGACGCTGACGGCCGCCCCCACGCCGAGGGCGTCGGCCAGGACGGGCACCACGCCGATGAAGGCGATGGCCAGCAGCATGAAGACGATCGCGCCGATCGTCAGCACCAGGGCGGTGCCCTTGCGCTTGAGGAAGCCGCGCGACTCCTCCTCGTCGTAGGCGGTGTTCGTGGCCGCCATGAGGTTCTCCACCCCGCTGGAGGCGCTCCACAGGGCCAGCAGGATCGCCACGACCGCGGTGATGCCGGCCGTGGACTTGCCGTCGGAGACCTGCTGGACCTGACCGACGACCAGGTCCCGTGCCGCCTCCGGGATCGCCTCGATGCCGTTGATCTGCTCGGCGATGTTGTCGGTGTTGCCGAAGATCCCCCAGATGAGGAACGCGGCGGTCAGCGCGGGGAAGATCGCCAGGAAGGCCTTGAACGCCACCCCGGCCGCCAGCAGGGGCACCTGGTCGCCTTTGGCCTCGGCCCACGCGCGCTTGGTGACGGCGAACCAGCCCTTGGGCGGGATCTGCTGCGGTGAGTCGGCCCGTTCCCCGTGGTCCACGTGCCCCCCGTGCTGCACGGACAGGTCGTCTCGCTGAGTCGTCTTGCTCATGGTGCACAGCGTCCTCCGATCCGGCCGTTCCCGCACGGTGGCCCGGAACGCGGGACGGGTGCCTCAGGCCGCGGAGGCGCGCCCGGCCACGAAGGAGGCCCACAACGCGGCGTAGGCCCCGTCGCGGGCGAGCAGCTCGGCGTGCGAGCCCTGCTCGACGACGCGGCCGTGGTCCAGGACGACGATCCGGTCGGCCCGCGCCGCCGTCGACAACCGGTGCGCCACCACGATCGTCGTGCGCCGGCTGGCCGCGGCGTCGCTGGCGGCGGCGATCGCGGCCTCGGCCGCGGGGTCCAGCGCGGCCGTCGCCTCGTCCAGCAGCAGCACGTCGGGGTCGACGAGCTCGGCGCGGGCCAGCGCCACGAGCTGCCGCTGACCGGTCGACAGGTTGCGCCCGCGCTCGCCCACGACGAAGCCGTACCCCCCGGGCAGCGCGGCGATGGCGGCCTCGGCCCCGACCGCGGCGGCGGCCGCCCGCACCTGCTCGGGGCCGGCCCCCGGGCGGGCGTAGGCGATGGCCTGCTCGACGGTCCCGTCGAACAGGTACGCCTCCTGCGGCACCACCCCCAGCCGCTGCCGGTACTGCGCCAGGTCCAGGCCGCGCAGGTCGGCGCCGTCGAGGAGGACGCGGCCGGCGGTGGGGTCGTAGAAGCGCGCCACGAGCTTGACCACCGTCGACTTCCCCGCCCCCGTCTCCCCCACGAGGGCGACGGTCTCCCCGGCGCGCACGTGCAGGTCCAGCCCCGTCAGGGCCGGGTTCGCCGCGCCCTGGTAGCTGAACCCGACGCCCTCCAGCCGCACGTCCCCGCGCAGCCCGGTCACCGGGGTGGGCGCGGCGGCGGCGGGGACCGTCGTCGGCGTGCGCAGCAGGTCGCGGATCCGGCGCAGGCCGACGGCGGCCTGCTGGTACCCGTCGAAGACCTGGGACAACTGCTGGACGGGGGTGAAGAACAGGTCGACGTAGAGCAGGAACGCCACGAGCACCCCGACGGTGATCCGGCCCTCGCGGACCAGGGCAGCGCCGGTGACGAGCACGAGCGCCGCGGTCGCCTCGTTGAGGAACTGCACGAACGGGAAGTACGTCGCGATGTACCGCTGCGCGCGCAGCCGGGTCGTCCGGTAGGCCCAGCCGCGGGCGCGGAACCGCTCGACCTCCTGCTCGCCCCGGACGAACGCCTGGCTCACGCGGACCCCGGCGACCGACTCCTGGAACTGCACGTTGACGGCGCTGACGCGCTCGCGCGCCTCGGTGTACGCCGGGCGGGACCGGGCCCGGAACAGCAGCGTCGCGACGAGGAGGACGGGCAGGACGGCCAGCACGACGACGGCCAGGTCCGGTTCGAGCAGCAGCATGGCCACGAAGACGCCGACCAGCGACAGCAGGCTCACCAGCGCCTGGGCGAGCCCGGTCTGCAGGAACTGCGACAGGGCGTCGACGTCGGTCGTCATCCGGGTCATGATCCGCCCGGCCTGCTCGCGCTCGTAGTAGTCCAGGCCGAGGCGCTGGAGCTGGGCGAAGGTCTTCAGCCGCAGGGTGAACAGCAACCGCTCCCCCGTGCGCCCGGTGACCCGGCCCTGCCCGAGGGTGATCAGCCAGTCCAGGACCACGACGAGCGCCGCGACGGCCGAGGCCACCACCAGCGCGCCCAGGTCCTGGCGCGCCACGCCGTCGTCGAGGCCGGAGCGGACGAGCTGGGGCAGCACCAGCTGGGCCGCGGCGTCCCCGGCGACCAGCAGCACCCCGGCCACCAGCGCCCACCGGAACGGGCGCAGCAACCGGCCCAGGGAGAAGCCCGGGTCCTCCCGCTCCGCGGCGGCCACGTCGACGTCGGGCGCGTCGAGGGCCGGGGGCAGGGCCTCGATGCGGCGCGCCAGGTCGGCCGAGACGGGCAGCCCGGCGTCGGCGGCGGCCGCCGCCGGCCGCCCGGCCCCCCTGGACGCCTCGGGGTGGTCGGCGCGGCGCGGCCCGGGCACCGCGGGGGTCGGGGTCCGCTCGTCCTGGCCCGGCCCGGGCCCGGTGTCGAACAGCCGGCGGAACACCTCGCAGCGCGCGAGCAGCTCCTCCTCGGTGCCGGTGTCGACCACCCGGCCCGCGTCCAGCACGACGATCCGGTCGGCCAGGCGCAGGGTGGAGCGGCGGTGCGCCACGAGCAGCACGGTCTGCCCGGCGGGCCGCTGCGTGGCCAGGGCCGACAGGATGCGCTGCTCCACGGTCGGGTCGACGGCCGAGGTGGCGTCGTCCAGCACCAGCACGCGCGGGGCGGCCAGCAGGGCGCGGGCCAGGCCGAGGCGCTGGCGCTGGCCACCGGACAGCGTCAGGCCCTGCTCACCCACCCGGGTGTCCCAGCCGTGGTCCAGGGCCTGGACGAACCCGTCGGCCGCGGCGGTGCGCAGCGCGGCCCGCAGCCGGTCCTCGTCGGCGTCCGGGTCCGGGTAGGCGACGTTGGCGCGCACGGTGTCGGAGAACAGGAACGTCTCCTCGAAGACCATCCCCACGGCGCGGCGCAGCTCCTCGGGGTCCAGGTCGCGCACGTCGACCCCGCCGACCTCCACCCGGCCGGCCTCGACGTCGTGGAAGCGGGCCAGCAGCCCCGTGAGCGTGGACTTGCCCGACCCGGCCGTGCCGACGACGGCCAGCGTGCCGCCGGCGGGGACGTCCAGGTCGACGTCGCGCAGCACGGGGCGCCCGGGGGTGTACCCGAAGCCGACCCCGCGCAGGCGCACCGACAGCGGGCCCTGCGGCAGCCGGGCGGCCGGGGAGCGGTCCGGGGCCAGGACGGTGGGGCGGGTGTCCACGACCTGCAGCACGCGCTCGACCCCCGCGCGGGCCTGCTGACCGACCGTCAGCAGACCGGCGAGCTGGCGGACGGGGGCCACGAGGCTGCCCAGGTAGGTGGAGAAGGCCAGGAAGGTGCCGACGGTGAGCTGACCGGTCAGGGCGAGCCAGCCGCCGAGCAGCAGCACCCCGACCTGGCCCAAGGCCGGGACGGCCTGCAGCGCCGGGCCGTAGCGGGCGTTGTACCGCACCACCCGCATCCGCTCGGCGAACAGGTCCCCGGCGACCCGCTCCAGGCGGGTCAGCTCGGCGGCCTCCTGCCCGAAGCCCTTCACGACCCTGACCCCGGTGACGGCCGCCTCCACGCGGCCGGCGACCTCGGCCGCGCGCGCCTGGGCGGCGGAGTTGGCCGGGAACAGGTCCCGCCGGCTGCGCCAGGCGATCCAGAACAGGGCCGGGCCGATGGCCAGCGCCACCAGCGTCAGCGGGGGCGACAGGACGGCCATGACGACCAGGGACACGACGAACAGGACCGCGTTGCCGGTGACGTTCGGCAACCAGGCCAGCAGGCCCTGCACGAGCTGGACGTCGCTGATCGAGCGGCTCACGACCTGGCCGGTGGACAGGCCGTCGAGCTGGCGGCCGTCCAGGCGCTGCACCGCGGCGTGCACGTCGTTGCGCAGGTCGTACTGGACGTCCAGGGAGAGGCGGCCGGCGGTGTAGCGGCGGACGAACCCCAGGGCGTAGACGAGCAGCCCCGCGGCCACCAGCAGCACCGCCCACGGCCACAGCGACCCACCGCCGGCGATGACCTCGTCCACGACGTGCCGCACGACGAGGGGGACCAGGGCGGTGAGCACGTAGGAGACGACGGCGGCCCCGAAGGACAGGGCCAGGTCGCGGGGGTGCCGGGCGCAGTACCCGCCCAGCCGGCGCAGCCACCCCCGGGAGTCGGCCGCCCGGTCGGCCGTCGGATCGACCCTCGGACCGGCCGGGGGTGCGCCGGCCCGGGAACGCTGCGGTGACACGGTTGACGACGGTAGCCCCGGGCTGCGACACATGCCCCCGTGAGCCCCGCACCGCCGTCCGGCCCCGCCGCGCCCCGCGTCCCGCTGTCCGTGCTGGACCTGTCCCCGGTCGTCTCCGGCCGCCCGCCCGCGGCGGCGCTGCGCGAGAGCGTCGAGCTGGCCCGCACCGCCGAACGCCTCGGCTACCACCGCTACTGGGTCGCCGAGCACCACTCCTCCCCCGCCGTGGTCTCGGCCCCGGCGGTGCTGCTGGCCACCGTGGCGGCGGCCACGACGACGCTGCGCGTGGGGGCCGGTGGGGTCATGCTGCCCAACCACTCCCCGCTGCAGGTCGCCGAGACCTTCCGGGCCCTGGAGGCGCTGCACCCCGGGCGGGTGGACCTGGGGCTGGGCCGGGCAGCGGGCACCGACGGGCGCACCGCGCTGGCGCTGCGCCGGTCCCGGCAGGCCCTGGGCTCGGAGGACTTCGCCGAGCAGTACGCCGAGCTGCGCGGCTACGTCGAGGGCCTGCCCCCCGGGCACCCGTTCGCGGGGATCACGGCCATGCCCACGGGGGTGCCGCTGCCGCCGGTGTGGGTCCTGGGGTCCAGCGACCACGGGGCCCGGGTCGCCGCCGCCCTGGGCACCGGGTACGCCTACGCCGGCCACCTCGGCACCCTGGACCCGCAGGTGCCGCTGCGCGCCTACCGCGAGGCGTTCGTCCCCTCCCCGGCGCGCGCCGAGCCCCACGCGGTGCTGGCCGTGGCCGCCGTCGTGGCCGCCGACGCCGGGCGCGCAGCCGACCTGGCCCACGCCGCGACCCTGGCCACGGTCCGGCGGCGGCTGGGCGCGGCGGCCCCGCTGCCCTCCCCGCAGGAGGCCGCCGCCCACCGCTGGACCCTGGCCGAGCGCACCACCGCGGGCCGGCTCGGGGAGCACCTGCTGGCCGGGACGGCCGAGGACGTGGCCGGGCGGCTGGCCCGGCTGGCCCGGCGGGCCGGGGCCGACGAGCTGCTCGTGGTCACCCCCGTGCACGACCCGGCCGAACGGGCCGCCTCCTACGCCCTGCTGGCCGGGGCCTGGCCCGGTGCGCTCGCCGCCGCGGCGTGAGCCCGGGGACCGTCCGCTGGGCCGGACGGGTGAACGACGACGGGCATCTCAGCTACGCACCGTGACAACCGATGGACGGGCATGCTGAGCCTCGAGAGCGCCACCTGGGGCTCGCAGGCCGTTCCCGCGCCTGCGCCCGCCCGCACCGGGACCACCCCCGACCGCGACCGCGAGCGCCGTCGTCGTCGTGGTCCGGCGATGGTCATCCACCGCCCCACGACCGCAGCGGCCGTCGAACCGGGGCCGCCCGACGCGCTGCACCCCGCCGGGCGCGTGGACATCTACCTCTGAGGGGCCCCCGGCGCCGGCACCCGGTGCAGCACGACGTCGCCGAGCCGGCCGCCGGCGACGTCGAGCTCCAGCCAGGTCCCCGTCGGCTGCCGGCGCCGGTCGGTGGGTGAGCCGGGGTTGAGCAGCCGCAGCCCCCGCGGGGTCGTGCTGTCCCACGGGATGTGGCTGTGCCCGAACAGGAGCACGTCCACCGCCTCCGCCCAGTCGGCGTCGCACCGCCGTTCGCGGCCGGTCCTGGCCCCGGTCTCGTGGACGACGCCGAAGCGCACGCCGCCGAGGGTGAACGTCGCCGTCCGCGGCAGGTGGGCGCGCACGTCCGGGCCGTCGTTGTTGCCCGCGACGCCGACGAGCCGGGCCGAGCGCGCCCGCAGGGCCAGGACGGTCGCCTCGTCGCACCAGTCCCCGGCGTGCACGACGAGGTCGGCCGCCTCGAGCGCCGCCCACACCGGCGCGGGCAGGTCCTTCGCCCGGCGCGGCAGGTGGGTGTCGGAGACGACGACGACGTGGGCCACGGTCAGCCGAGCTGACGCACCCGGACGGTCTCGGGCAGCTCGCGCAGCAGGCGCCCCACCTCGTCGGAGGCGTGGGCGGCGATGTCGGTGACGACGTAGCCCAGGTCCCCGCGGGTGGCCAGCTGCTGGCTCTCGATGTTCACCCCGGCCTGCGCCAGGACGGAGTTGATGGCGGCCAGCACCCCGGGCACGTTGCGGTGCAGGTGGGCCAGGCGCACCGTCCCGGGCGTGGCCTCGGCCCCCAGGGTGGGCAGGTTCACCGACAGCGTCGTCGCCCCGTGCAGGGCGTAGTCGCGCAGCTTGGCGGCCACGAACCGGCCGATGTCCTCCTGCGCCTCCTCGGTGGACCCGCCCACGTGGGGGGTGAGGATGACGTTCGCCAACCCGCGCAGCTCGGACTCGAAGGCGTGCCCGGACCCCTTGGGCTCGGTGGGGAAGACGTCGATGGCGGCACCGGCGATGTGGCCGGACTCGATGTGCTGGCGCAGCGCGACGTGGTCGACGACGAAACCCCGGGAGAGGTTGAGGAAGATGGACCCGGGCCGCATCCGGGCGAACTCCTCCTCGCCGAAGAACCCGCTGTTGCTGCTGCGGCCGTCGACGTGCAGCGTGACGACGTCGGCGACCTCCAGGACCTCGTGCAGGCTGCCGCAGCGGCGCGCGTTGCCCAGGGCCAGCTTGTCGGTGCGGTCGTAGAAGAACACGCTCATGCCCAGCGCCTCGGCCACGACGGACAGCTGGGAGCCGATGTTGCCGTAGCCGATGATGCCCAGGCGGCGGCCGCGAACCTCGTGCGAGCCGGTCGCGGACTTGTCCCAGACGCCCTCGTGCATGGCGCGGTCCTTGACCGTCAGCCGGCGGGTCAGCGCGATGATCTCGGCCAGGGCGAGCTCGACGACGCTGCGGGTGTTGCTGTAGGGGGCGTTGAAGACGGCGACGCCGTGGGCCGCGGCGGCGAACAGGTCGACCTGGTTGGTGCCGATGCAGAAGGCACCGACGGCCCGCAGGTCCGGGGCGTTCTCCAGCACCTTGGCCGTGACCTGGGTCTGGGACCGGATGCCGAGCAGCTGGACGCCCTCGAGGCGTTCGAGCAGTTCGGCCTCGTCCAGCGCCCCGGGAGCGCTCTCGACGTGCCAGCCGGCCTCGGCCAGCAGGGCCCGGGCGTCGGCGTGGATGTTCTCGAGCAGCAGCGCACGTCCGGTGCGGGCCGGGGCGAGGTCGGGGGCGGGCACGTGGTTCCTCCAGCGGCGGGTGCGGTCGGGCCCCCAGTCTCCCGCACGGGGGCCGACCCGCCGTCCGCGGTGTGGCGATCCCCGGCGCAGGCTTCACGGTGCGTCACACGCGGGTGGTCGCGGGCATTCGGGTGGAGTTCGCGGCGGCTCGACCACGGCACCACCGCAGGTGACGTGTTCGGTTGCACCACAAACGGTCTGCGAGCCGATCCGGCGGACGGGGCACTGTGCCCGGTTGCGCAGGGCGGGCGATGTTCGTCACCGAGGGTGAGCGCGCCTCACCGGTTCGGCGTTGCCGCGTCCCGACGGGGCTCCCTACCGTCGCGCGACGGACGGGGGCCCGCCCCCGCCCCAGGGAGAGGAGCGCCGGGTGGACCGCCTCCCCGTCCTGCACCGCGACCCCACGACCGTCCCGCGCCCGGTCGCACCCACCACCCCGCACGGGCCCGGACCGGACGCACCGGTGCTCGCGCGAGCCGGCCGGCTCGACGTTGCCCGCACCCCCGCCGACCGCCGGACCCCCCGGCACCGCACCCCCCGGCACCGGGCCCGGCTCACCCCGCGCCGGCCCACCTCCCCCGGCGCGGGTCCGGTGCTGCCGGTCCTGGCCGCCGCCGGCACCCTCGCGCCCCTGCTCGGCGTCCCCCTCCCCGCCCCGGTGGCCGCGCTCGTCCTCGGCGCCGCGGTCGTCACCCTCGGGTCACCCCTGCTGCACCTGAGCGGGGTCGCGCTCCCCGACCCCCTGGTCCGGGTGGTCGTCGCCGCGGCCACCGGTCTGGTCCTCGTGACGGGCCTGTTCCGCCTCGCCGAGGTCACCGGCGCGCGCCCCGACGGACCCGCCGTCGCCGCTGCGGGTCTGGTGCTGCTCGTCGTGGCCGGGATCGCCCGTCACACCCTGGCCCGGCGCACCCCGGCCCGGCACACCGGTGGCCGGGCGGGGCCGTCGTGGCGGGGACGGCTCCCGCTGCTGGGGCTGCTCGTGCTGCCGGGGCTGGCCTGGCTCGACGCGCTGGGCCGGGTCGAGTCCCCCGGGTGGCTGCGGGGGGCCGTGCTCGTGGGCGCCGTCGTCGTGCTGGGGCGGCTGACGCTGCGCCGGGGCGGGCGCCGGGACCGGGTGGGCACCGCCGCCGCCGTCCACGCGGTCGCCGTCGCCGTGCTCACCCCGTGGGCCGGGGTGGGCGGGCCGGACGGGACGGTGGCGGCGGGTCCGTGGACCTCCGGCCTGGACCGGGCGTGGTCGCTGTCGCCCGCGACGGTGGAGGAGGTCGTGCTGCCGGCCGTCACCGCCCTCGTCGTCCCGGGGACGTGGCTCATCGCCGAACGGGTCGTGGGGCGCCGTCGCGCCGTCGTCGTGGCCGTCCTCGCCCTGGCCGCTCTCACCCTCGCGCCCGGCGGGCCGGGTGACCTGGCCCTCACCGCGGCCGTGCTCCTGGTCGCCACCGGTTCGGTGCCCCGCGGCCGCGACCACGCCCTGCGCGGCCGGCGCGGGCTCGTGCTGGCGCTGGGGACCGGTGCCCTGGTCGTGGCCCCCAGCGCCGGCGTCTTCGCCGCGCAGGCCTGCCTGGCCGCGCTGGGCGTGCTCCTGCTGCGGCCCCGCGTCCCCCGGGAGGCGGTGGTCCTCACCCTCCCGCTGGCCCTGGGGTTCGCCGCGGCCCTGTGGGCGGCGACCGCCCTGGGACGGGGACCCACCCCGCCGGTGGGCCCGGCGGCGGCCACGGCGGTCCTGCTCCTCGCGCTGGGCGCCACCGGTCTGCTGACGGTGCTGCGGGCCCGGGTGCGGCGGACACCGCAGGACGTCGAGGTCCTCGCCCTGGCCGGTGCCGGGCTGCTGGTCCACGTCGCGGTGACCCTCGGGGCCGGGCGGGTCGGGAGCCCGGTCCTCTCCGTCCTGCTGCTGACGGTGCCGGCCGTGCTCGGCCTGGCCGCCGGCTGGGGTCTGCTGGCCACGGCCCTGGGCGTGGTCCTGGACCGGGTGCCCGGCCGCTGGCTGCGCGCGGATACGCGGGCCACCGGCGCTCACCGCGCGAGGCCCGGGTGGACCCTGCGGACCGCGCTCGTGGCGCTCGCCGTGTTCGCCGTGGTCCACGCCCGACGCGTGCTGGGCTGACCCCCGCAGGACACCGGGGACCCGTCAGGCGGAGGCGACGGCCTCCTCGAGGCCGACCTCACCGGAGGCCAGCCCCAGGACCGGCGCCGGGGGCGCACCGGAGACGAGCCGGTCCACCAGCGCCAGGACCACGGCCGCGACGTCGGCCCGCGGGACGCTGCCGCCGTCGACGTCGGGGTCCAGCCGCACCCGGCCGGTGCCGGGCTCGTCGAGCAGGCCGGCCGGTCGCAGCACGCTGACCCGCAGGCCCCGGCGGGCCAGCAGGTCCTCCTCGGCGGCCAGCTTGGCGCGCAGGTAGGCCAGGAAGACCTCCTCGACCCCCTCGGGGCTCGCCCCGTCGCGGACCCGGTCCACCCCGATCGAGGACACGAGCAGGTAGGACTCGACCCCGGCCCGCTCGGCGGCGTCCGCCAGCAGCACCGCGGCCCCGCGGTCGACCGTGTCCTTGCGCTCGGGACCGCTGCCCGGGCCCGCCCCGGCGGCGAAGACGACGGCGTCGGCCCCGGTCAGGTCGGCGGCGAGCTGCTCGGCCCCGTCCGGCGCCGTGGCCAGCGACTCCAGGTCGCGCACGACGGCGGTGACGCCGATCGCGGCCAGGTCGGCGACGTGGTCGGGGTTGCGGACCAGGCCCACCACCTCGTCCCCGCGGTCGGCGGCCAGCCGTCCCAGCAGCTGGGCGATCTTCCCGTGTCCTCCGGCGATGACGATGCGCACGACGTGCACGGTAGGAGGCCCGGGCCCACCCCGCACGCCCGCGGGTCCCGCGGGCGGCGGCACCGCCCCCGGGACCTGCGGGGTCGGCTCAGAGCTGCTCGCCGGTCAGCGTCGCCGCGTCCGGCAGCGCCTCCAGCCGCTCCGGCGGGATGGGCTTGCCGGAGACCACCGAGACGCCGTAGGTGCCGTCCTCGATCCGCTGGAGCGCGTCCTGCACGCTGCCCAGCCGACGGCGCGCGCCCTCCAGCAGGCCCTCGTTCTCGGCGGCCTGCTGCTCGTGGGCGCCCATGTCCCCGGCGTCCTGGCCGCCCTCGGCGGCGTCCGGCGTGCTGCCGGACTCCAGCCGGGCGACGAGGTCGTCGATCGTGGTCCGCAGGTCGTGCTGCATGGTGAGGAGCCGCTCGCGGGCGGCGTCGAGGTCGAGAGAGCTGGCGTCCATGGTGGACGTTCCTACCGTGCCGGGGCCGTTCCGGCACGACGAGCCGGGTGCGGCGGGTCCATGCTGAGGAGGTGATCTCCCTCGACCTCGCCCTGCGCCTCAAGGACGCCGGCCTGGCGTGGCACCCCCGTTCCGGGGACCGCTTCGTCATCCCCCACCGCGACATGGACGCCGACGTCTTCACGCTCTCGGACATGACGGTCGAGGTGCACGACCACCCCACCGGACGGGTCATCGGCTTCAACGGGACCACCGAGTGGGCCCTGGACTCCGTCGACCAGCCGGAGGCGTGCTGGCTGCCCGCCGAGCACCAGCTCCGCGAACTGCTGGGGGACCGCTTCACCCGCCTGGAACGGCGCGAGGACGCCGACGGCGCGCTGCACCGGGTGCTGCTGCTGGACGGGGACGGCGCGGACGCCTTCGAGGCCCGGGACGCCGCCGACGCCTACGGCCGGGCCCTGCTGCACCACCTCTCCGGCGCCACCGGCGGCAGCGTCGGCACGGGCGGGGCGACCGTCCGGTCCTGAGACCGGCCCCGCGCCCGGCCCGGGCTCACTGCGGGCCGGGGTCCTCCTCGCGCTTGGCCAGGAACTGCTCGAACTGCTCGGCGATCTCGTCGCCGGTGGGCAGGTAGGCGCTGGCCGCGCCCGTGCCGCGGCCCTCGTCGCCGGAGGCGTCGTACTGCTCCTCCAGGGCCGTGACCACCGCGGCCGCCTCGGGGGACTCGGTCACCTGGCGGTCCACCTCCACGCGGGTGGTGGCGGCGGCCTCCTGCAGCGCCTGGACGTCCACGGCCACCCCCGTCGCCCCCGAGAGGGTCCGCACCAGCACGGCCGCGGCGTCCGGGTAGTCGCTGCCGGCGAGGTAGTGCGGGACGTGCGCCAGCACCGAGAGCACGTCCCGCCCGGCCTGGGAGCCGCGCAGGTGCAGCAGCGCCGAGGCGTGCCCGGGGACCTGGGCCTGCAGGTCCCACGTCCGGTAGCCCTCCAGCAGTTCCGGGCGGCTCGCGGCGGCGGTGACCCCGGAGGGGCGGGTGTGCGGGACCGCGGTGGGGGCCGCGGACACCACGGTCACCAGACCGACGCCGAGCTCGTCGACGATGCGCCACACCGCCGCGCAGAAGCGTTCCCACTGCACGTCCGGCTCGGGACCGGACAGCAGGAGCAGCGAGGACCCCTCCTCGTCGAACACCCGCAGCAGGCGCAGGCGGGGTTCCTCGACCTCGAGCCAGTCCTGCCCGCCGAAGGTCATCGTGGGGCGGCGGGCCCGGTAGTCGTGGAGCTGGTCGACGTCGAAGGTGGCGACCACCTCGTGCCGGCACACGTCCAGCAGGTGCTCCACGGTCTGCCGCACCGCGGCACCGGCGTCGACGAAACCCGACAGGGCGACGACCAGCGGGGGTTCGGTGAGGGCGGGGCGTTCGCCCTCGTAGGAGTAGAGGGAGCCCGGATCCAGCATCCCTCCATCATCCCCGGGCCCGCGGCGGGCCCGGCGGGCAGGGTCAGCCGCCGGTGGGGACCGGCCGTCCCTGGTCCGCGGCGACGACGCCGAGACCGGCCTCGCGCTCGGCCCGCAGGCGGTCGATGGCCTTCTCGAAGTCGGCCAGGGAGTCGAAGGCCTGGTAGACGGAGGCGAAGCGCAGGTAGGCCACCTCGTCCAGCTCCTGCAGGAACGGCAGGGTGGCCAGGCCGACCTGGTGGGCGTCGATCTCCGCAGCGCCCTGGGCCCGCACGGCCTCCTCGACGCGGTGGGCCAGCAGCGCGATGTCGTCCTCGCTCACGGGCCGGCCCTGGCAGGCCTTGCGCACACCGGAGGCGATCTTGGCGCGGCTGAAGGGTTCGGGGGCACCGGAGCGCTTGAGCACGGTCAGGCTCGCCGTCTCGACGGTGGTGAACCGCTTGGAGCAGTTCGGGCACTGGCGCCGGCGGCGGATCGAGGTGCCGTCGTCGGTGGTGCGGGAGTCCACGACGCGCGAGTCCTCGTGCCGGCAGAACGGGCAGTGCACCGAGACTTCCTCCCCCGCGACCGGTCGAGTCATGTGGCCCAGCCTCGACCGTACGTCGCGACGGGTGTCCGCAGCAACACGGCCCCGCGGGTGGGCGCCACGGTCAGGGCCGGCCGGGCCGGCCGGGCATCGTGAGGCGCTGACCGGCCTGCAGGGTCATGGACGGCAGGCCGTTGAGCTCGACGATGTCGCCGGCGACCTCGCGCCAGTCCTCCTGCGGCGCCCACTGCGCGGCGATGGCCGACAGCGTCTGGCCCGGCGCGACCGTGAGGACGATGGGCGCCGGCGCCCGGTCGGCCCCGGCCGAGGCGCCGGTGAAGGTCCCCGTGACCGCGACCACCGCCCCGGTCAGGGCCGTGGCGGCGGTGCAGGTGATGAGCAGGCGACCCCGGCGGGTCAGGCGCAGGGGGCGAGGGGCCGGGCGCTGCGCGGCGGGACGGGTGCACCGCCGGGCCCGCCGCGCGCAGCGGCGGGCGGGGGACGGGGTGAGGGGGGACGGGACGAGGGTGGACGGGGCGAGGGCGGTGGTGCTCACGGACGTGGACCTCCATCTCGGTGGCGCCGCGGATCGAACGGGTGTTCGACCGGGCGGGGTCTGTTCTACCACCGTTCGAACAGCGGGTCGCAACCCCCGCGGTGCGGGGTGACGGGGACGGACGGTGCCACCGGCCACCGACACACGCCGCCACCTGCGACGACGCACCCCGGGCCCGCCGAGGACACGCCGGTTCGAACACCTGTTTGATCGATCCGGGTGCACTGGCTACCGTGGCCGCCACCGGAGGACTTCCCCGATCCGGGTGAACGGCAGACAGGAGAAGGACGTGGCCGACGCGCTGGACGGAACGACGGACGCAGCGAGCGAGGACCCCGGCACCCTCGGGACGGTCCACGAGTTCCCCGACGCCCCCGTGGTCCGCGACGGGCTCACCGCGCGTCAGCGCCGCGTGCTGCACGCCATCAAGGACTGCGTCGACCAGCGCGGCTACCCGCCGAGCATGCGTGAGATCGGCCAGGCCGTCGGCCTGACGAGCCCGAGCAGCGTGGCGCACCAGGTGAAGACGCTGGAGAAGATGGGGTACCTGCGCAAGGACCCGCGCCGGCCCCGCACCCTCGAGGTCGTCTCCCCCGCCCCGCAGTTCGGCTGGGGCCTCATCTCCGGTCTGGACGCGACGACCGGCGACGGCCGCCCCACCCCGGCCTACGTCCCGCTCGTCGGCCGCATCGCCGCCGGCGGGCCGATCCTGGCCGAGGAGCTCGTCGAGGAGGTCTTCCCGCTGCCCACCCAGCTCATCGGGACCGGGGAGCACTTCATGCTGCGGGTCGTGGGCGAGTCGATGATCGACGCCGCCATCTGCGACGGCGACTGGGTCGTGGTGCGCCAGCAGCCGACGGCCGAGAACGGGGACGTCGTGGCCGCCATGATCGACGGCGAGGCGACGGTGAAGGTGCTGCAGCGCAAGGACGGCCACGTCAAGCTGCTGCCCCGCAACCCGCTGTTCGACCCCATCGACGGCGACGAGGCCACGATCCTCGGCAAGGTCACCGCGGTCCTGCGCAGCCTCTGACCGCACGCACCCCCGGTGAGGGGTCGGCGCAGACGGGTCAGCGGACGGGCTGCACCAGCTCGACCGCGGCCTCGATCGCCAGCCGGGGCGAGGTGAGCACCGGCACGTGCAGGTCGCGCAGCAACGGCGCCGCGTCGACCATGCTCGCCTGGGCCAGCACGACGACGTCCACGGGCGGGTCCAGCGACAGCACCGCCCGGCGCACCGCCTCGGCCACCCCCGTGGTGTACGTCAGCAGGTCGCCGTCCTCGAAGGCCGCCCAGGTGTCGGTGCACCGGACCTCGACGAACTCCACCGCCCGCCCGGTGCTGTCGGCGCACTCGTGCAGCAGCGGCATCAGGGTGGCCGCGGCCTCGTCGAGGGAGGCCACCACCGCCACCCGCCGCCCGGCGAGCACGGCGGCCTCGGCCATCGGGCGGTCGACGCGCACGACCCGCAGCCCCATCCCGGCACCGACCTGCTTGGCCGTGGGGCCCAGGGTCGAGCAGGTGCAGACGACGACGTCGGCGCCCTCGGCCACGAGCCGGCGCAGCCGGTCCGCGAGCGCCGGGCGGACGCTGTCGGGTCCGCCCGTGCGGGCCGCGGTCAGCAGACCGGTGTCGACCAGGTGACGCCCGGCAACGGTGTCGTCGCGCTCGGTCAGGAGATCACTGAACGTGCGCACGTGCGCGTGCGCGGAGTGGAAGAAGCCGACGGTGGCCACGCACCGAGCATGCCACGACGTGCCCGCCCCGGCGCCAGAGAACGCGGGTCCCTCACCCGCTCAGCCTCCGCAGGGCGGCCAGGACGGTGTCCGTGGACGTCGTGGACCAGAAGTCGGGCAGGGACTCCCGCAGGAAGCCGCCGTAGCGGGCCGTGGCCAGCCGGGAGTCGAGCACCGCCACGACACCCTTGTCCCCCGCGGCCCGGATGAGCCGGCCCGCGCCCTGGGCGAGCCGCACGGCGGCGTGCGAGACCGAGACCGTGAGGAACCCGTTGCCCCCCGCGGCGTCCACGGCCCGCGACCGGGCCGACATCAGCGGGTCGTCCGGGCGCGGGAAGGGGATGCGGTCGACGACGACCAGGGAGCAGCTGTCCCCCGGCACGTCCACGCCCTGCCACAGCGACAGGGTGCCGAACAGGGACGTGGCGGGGTCCTCGGTGAAGTCCCGCACCAGCTTGGGCAGCCGGTCCTCCCCCTGGCACAGCACGGGCGTGCCGAGCCGCTCGCGCAGCGCCTGCGCGGCCTCCTCGGCGGCCCGGCGGGAGGAGAACAGCCCCAGGGTGCGCCCGCCGGCGGCCTCCACGAGCGCGGCCAGCTCGTCCAGGGCCGCCTCCCCGGCGCCCGCGCGCCCCGGCGGGGGCAGGTGGCGGGCGACGTAGAGGATCCCCTGCCGGGGGTAGTCGAAGGGGCTGCCCACGTCGAGACCGGTCCACCCGGTGGCCGAGCCCTTCTGCCCCCTGAGGCCGAAGGCGCCCGCGACGGGGTCGAAGGACCCCCCGAGGGTGAGGGTGGCCGACGTCGCGACCACGGTCCGCTCGGTGAACAGCCGCTCGCGCAGCAGGCCGGCGACGGACAGCGGGGCGATGTGCAGGGAGGGGGCGCGCGAGGCCGGGCCGTAGCCGGCGGTCACCCAGGCCACGTCGAAGCTGTCCCGGGCCCCCCGGCCCACGTCGGCGGCCAGCCGCTCGGCCACGGAGAAGACCTCCTGGACCGAGGCGCGCGCCAGGTGGCGGGCTCCGCGCGACTCCGGGTCCTCCTCCTTGCCGGCGCCCTCCGAGGCGTCCTTGAGGTCGGTCAGCCCCTGGCGGGCGGCGTCGCGGACGGCGACGACGGCCTCGGCCAGGGCGTCCGGCCACCGGTCCAGGCGCCCGGGCGGGGCCTGCTCGAGCGCGGCCTCCAGGGCCACGGAGGCGTCGTCCAGGGCCTCGGAGACGATCCCGGCGCTGCGCCGCAACCGGCGGGAGGCGGCGTGCAGGACCGCGGCGGACAGCTCGGCGGTCGCGACGGCCGTGACGCGGTCGGCGAGCTCGTGGGCCTCGTCGACGACGAGGACATCGTGCTCGGGCAGCAGCAGGCCGCTGTTCTCCATCGCGTCGATGGCGGTCATGGCGTGGTTGGTGACGACGACGTCGACCTGGCGGGCGCGGGCGCGCACCTGCTCGGAGAAGCACTCCGCGGCCACCGGGCAGCGCTGGGCGCCCAGGCACTCCCGGGCCGAGACCGAGACCTGCCGCCAGGCGCGGTCGCTGACGCCGGGGTCGAGGTCGTCGCGGTCGCCGGTGCTCGTCGTGGCCGCCCACTCGCGCAGCCGGACCACCTCGCGCCCGAGGCGGCCGGTGTCCCCCGCGCCCTCGCCGGTGGGCGCGGCGACGTCGAACAGCGCGCCCTCGTCGCTGGGGAACCCGCCGTCGAGCTTGTTGCGGCACAGGTAGTTGGCCCGGCCCTTGAGCAGTTCCCACGTCGGTTCGCGGTGCAGGGCCGGGGCGATGGCCTGGGCCAGCCGCGGCAGGTCCCGCTCGACGACCTGGGCCTGCAGGGCGAGCGTGGCCGTGGTGACCACGACGCGGCGGTCGGTGTGCACGGCGTGGGCGACGGCGGGCACGAGGTAGGCCATCGACTTGCCCGTCCCGGTGCCGGCCTGCACGAGCAGGTGCCGCCGGGCGCGGATCGCGTCGGTGACGGCCTGCGCCATCCGCACCTGACCCTCGCGCCGCTGCCCCCCGAGGACGGCGACGACCTGGTCCAGCAGCGCCGCGGCCTCGGGCCCGTCCACGTCCCCGAGCTGGTCCCCCGGCTGGTCCCCCGGCTGGTCCCCCGGCTGGTCCCCCGGCTGGTCCCCCGGCTGGTCCTGGACGTCGACGACGGGGGTGGGGGGTCCGGCTGTCGTGCTCACCGGGCCATCCTCCCCCGCGGCTCCGACACGGCCGACCACCCGTCCACAGCACGACGCCGCCCCCACCGCAGTGGGGACGGCGTCGACCGTGCGGGGGGACGGCGGTGCTCAGGCGGTGCTCAGGCGGTCCGGGTCATCCGGTACCGCTCCAGCTCGGCCGCCAGGCGCGGGCGGACGCGCGCCAGCAACCGGGTGCCGTCGGCGGTGTGCTCCTCGTCGAGGACCTGCCCGGTGGTGTGGACCCGGTGGACCAGGTCACCCCGGTCGTAGGGCACGCACACCTCCAGCTCGACGTCGGGCACGGGCAGCTGCTCGGCGATGCGCGCCAGCAGCTCCTCGATCCCGGCCCCGGTGCGCGCCGAGACCGCGACGGCGTTCTTCTCCCGGCGCAGCAGCCGGTCCAGGACCTCCGGGTCGGCCACGTCGGCCTTGTTGACGGCCACGAGCTCGGCGACGGGGCTCGCCCCGCGCTCGGCGTACAGATCCGCCAGCACACCGCGGACGGCCGCGAGCTGACCCTCGGGGTCGGGGTGGGACCCGTCGACCACGTGCAGGACCAGGTCGGACTCGGCGACCTCCTCCAGCGTGGAGCGGAACGCCTCGACGAGCTGGTGCGGCAGCGAGCGGACGAACCCGACGGTGTCGGCCAGCGTGTAGGGCCGTCCCTCAGGGGTCTGCGCGCGCCGGACCGTGGGGTCCAGCGTCGCGAACAGGGCGTTCTCGACGAGCACCCCGGCCCCGGTGAGGCGGTTGAGCAGCGAGCTCTTTCCGGCGTTGGTGTACCCGGCGATGGACACCGACGGCACGGCGCGGGCGTGCCGCAGCGAGCGCTTCTCGACGCGGGCGGTGCCCATGCCCTTGATCTCCCGGCGCAGCTTGGCCATCCGGCCGCGGATGCGGCGGCGGTCCAGCTCGATCTTCGTCTCACCGGGACCGCGCGAGCCGATCCCGGCACCGCCGGCGACCCGGCCACCGGCCTGGCGGGACATCGACTCACCCCACCCGCGCAGGCGCGGGAGCAGGTACTCCAGCTGGGCGAGCTCGACCTGGGCCTTGCCCTCCCGGCTCTTGGCGTGCTGGGCGAAGATGTCGAGGATGACGGCCGTCCGGTCGACGACCTTCACCTTGACGATGTCCTCCAGGCCGCGGCGCTGGGAGGCCGACAGCTCCCCGTCGCAGACCACGGTGTCGGCGCCCTCGGCGGCGACGAGCTCGGCGAGCGCCTCCGCCTTGCCGGAGCCGAGGTAGGTCGCGACATCGGGGGTGGATCGGCGCTGCAGGACACCGGCGAGGACGTCCGAGCCGGCCGTCGCGGCGAGGGCGGACAGCTCCTGGAGGGAGACCTCCGCCTCGGCCCGGTTGGAGTCGGCGCTGGACCACACCCCGGCCAGCACGACCCGTTCCAGCCGCAGCTGGCGGTACTCGACCTCGGTGACGTCGGACAGCTCGGTGGACAGGCCCGCCGCGCGGCGCAGGGCGCGGCGGTCGGCGAGGTCGAGCTGGTCGCCGTCCCACGCGGTGTGACCGTCGGTGTGCGCGTCGCCGTCGTCGGACGCCTCCTGCGCCACCCCGTCCCGCGAGTCCCCGTGACCGCGCAGGATGCGGGCGATGGCCCGGTCGAACTCCTGGTCGCGCTCGGTGGCGCGTTCGTCGTGGGTGGGGCCCGTCGTGGGTTCCGTCGACTGCTCCGTCGCGGAGACGTGGCGCTGGTTCATGGACCTCCTCGGTCGGTCTGCCGGTGCTCCTGAGTGGTGCACCCAGCGTCTCAGTCAACGACCGGAAGGGCACCGGTATTTCGTCGTCGTGTCCCGCTCGTGCCCCGCTCGGGTCGTGGCCGGGGGTCCCCGGCGGGCCTAGGCTTGCCCGTCGTGCCCGAGCCCCAGCCCGCCCCCGACCACTACTTCACCGCCCGGCCCGCCACGGCCGACGAGCGCCGCGAGCTGACCGTCCACCTCGCCGGGCGCGACGTCACGGTGACCACGGCGCGGGGCGTGTTCAGCGGCGACCGGCTCGACAAGGGCACGGCCGTCCTGCTGCCGCTGCTCCAGGACGACCCGGGCGCGGCGGACCGCACCGGGGACGTCCTGGACCTGGGCTGCGGCTGGGGGCCGGTCGCCCTGAGCCTGGCGCTGACCCGGCCCCGGCAGGTCGTGCACGCCGTCGACGTCAACGAGCGGGCGCTGGACCTGGTGCGGCGCAACGCCGACCGGCTCGGCGTCGAGGTCCGCGCGAGCCTGCCCGACGCGGTGGACCCCGACCTGCGCTTCACCGAGATCTGGTCGAACCCGCCGATCCGCATCGGCAAGGAGGCCCTGCACGCGCTGCTGCTGCAGTGGCTGCCGCGGCTGGCCCCCGGCGGCCGGGCGCACCTGGTGGTGCAGAAGAACCTCGGCGCGGACTCCCTGCAGGCCTGGCTGGGCTCCGGCGTGCTGCCGGGGACGCGGACCGAGCGGGCGACGACGGCCAAGGGGTTCCGCGTGCTGACGGTCAGCCGGGAAGCGTGACGGTCCCCGTCGCGACGAGCCGGGCCGGGCCGGACAGCCACACGGTGCCCTCGGTGAGCGTGGACCCGGCCGCCACCGTCACGACGAGCCGGCCCCCGGGCACGCGGACCCGCCACACGCCGGGCGCGCCCTCCCCGGCCCACGCCCGCGTCGCCAGCACCGCCGCGCAGGCCCCGGTGCCGCACGAGCGCGTCTCCCCCGAGCCGCGCTCGTGCACGCGCATGGACACGTCGCCGATGTCGGCGTCGCCGTCGCCGTTGACGTCGATGGCGTCCACGGGGACGACGAGCTCGACGTTCGTGCCGTGCGGCGGCTCCGGTTGCACCTGCGGAGCGCGGGTCAGGTCGGCCGAGGCGAGCTCGTCCTCGTCGGGCAGGGCCACGACGGTGTGCGGGTTGCCGAGGTCGACCGACAGCGCCGGGCGGGCCACCCCGTCCAGGCCCTCGACGTGCACGAGCGCGTCGGAGCCGTCGACCAGGGCCCGGCGGCCGCCGGTGAGGTGCCACGGCCCCAGGTCGGCGGTCCAGCTGCCCTCGCCCTCCCGGCGCAGCCGCTTGACCCCGGCGCGGGTGGCGACGGCGAACCACTCCCCGGTCGCGGCCGCCTCGGGCAGCAGACCCTGCTGCAGGAGGAACTCGGCGAACACCCGGACCCCGTTGCCGCACATCTCGGCGACCGAGCCGTCGGCGTTGCGGTAGTCCATGAACCACTCGGCCTGCTCGGCCCACTGCGCCGCAGCGGGTTCGGCGGCGCTGCGCACGGCGCGCACGAGGCCGTCGGCCCCGATCCCGGCCCGTCGGTCGCACAGCCACGCCACGACGTCGGCGCCCGGGTCCCAGGTGCCGTCGGCGTCGGCGACCAGCACGAAGTCGTTCTCGGTGCCGTGGCCCTTGGTGAAGGTGATCTCGCTGGTCACGCGGGCGATGCTACGGGCAGCAGGTCCAGCACCCGCCGGGCCAGGTCCTCGGGGTCGGTGCCGTCGGGGGCGGGCAGCCAGTGCACGCGCGGGTCGCGACGGAACCAGGCGTCCTGCTTGCGGGCGAAGCGGCGCGTGAGCCGGGCGGTGAGCTCGCGGGCCTGCTCCAGCGTCGTGAGCCCGTCGAGGGCGTCCAGGACCTGCGCGTACCCGAGCGCGCGGCCGGCGGTGCGCCCCTGGCGCAACCCCCGCCCCTCCAGGGCGCGGACCTCCTCGACGAGCCCGGCGGCCCACATCCGGTCCACGCGGGCGTCGATGCGGGCCACGAGCTGCTCGCGGGGCACGACCAGGCCGACCTGGACGGTGGGGCGCCGGTAGGTCTGCTCCGGCAGCGAGGCGGCGAAGGGCTCGCCGGTGATCTCCCCGACCTCCAGGGCCCGCACGACGCGGCGGCCGTTGGAGGGCAGGATCACGGCCGCGGCGGCGGGGTCGCGTCCGGCCAGGACGGCGTGCAGCGCCTGGGGCCCGACCCGTTCCAGCTCGGCCTCCCACCGGGCCCGGACGTCCGGGTCCTTGCCGGGGAAGCGCAGGTCGTCCAGGGCGGCGCGGACGTACAGCCCCGAGCCGCCGACGAGGACCGGCACCCCGCCCCGGGCGGTGACGTCCTCGAACGCGTCGTGCGCCCAGCCCTGGAAGACGGCGACCTCGGCGGTCTGGGTGACGTCCAGGACGTCGAGGAGGTGGTGCGCCACCCCGCGGCGCTCGGCGGGGGTGATCTTCGCGGTGCCGACGTCCATGCCCCGGTAGAACTGCAGGGCGTCGGCGTTGACCACCTCCCCCGGCGTCCCGGTGCGCCCGGCCAGCAGCCGCGCGAGCGCCACCCCGACGTCGGACTTGCCCGAGGCGGTCGGCCCCACGAGCGCGACCACCGGCGGGCGCTCGTGCGACGGCGGGCCGGGCGGGGGAACGTTCGAGTGGCCCACCGCGTCATCGTGGCAGAGCATCGGGCACTATCCGGAGCACCCCACCACCGCACGACCAGGGAGGACGCCGTGGGCACCATGAACTACCTCAAGGGCAAGATCGGTGAGGCCACCGACCAGGCCCTGCACCTCGCCGACCAGGCGCGCGGCCGGGCCGGGTCCTTCGCCGCCGAGCACTCCGACCGCGCGGGCGGCGCCATCGGCAAGGCCGGTGAGTTCGTCAACAGCCGCACCGACGGCCGGTTCGCCGGTCAGGTCACCAGGGTCAGCGACCTGGCCCGCCGGGGCGTCGACCTCGCGGCCGACCAGGCCCCGCCGTCCAGCCTGCCCGAGGGAGGCACCCCGATGCGCGGGGGCGTCAGCTCCGACGGCACCACGATGAGAGGACCCGTGCGATGACGACGACGACGATGACGATCCCGACCCCACCGCCCACCCCGACCCCGCCGAGCCCGGTGCCCAGCCCCGGTCAGCCCGGTGAGCCGCCGCTGCCCGACCCCGGGCCCACGCCCGGTCCGGACCCGGTGCCGGACCCCGCGACGCCGCCGGCGAAGTAGGGGCGCCGGTTCAGAGCGCGCGGCGCAGGGACGGCATCCCCAGCCCCACCGCGCGCGGCCCGTCCTGGACCTCCGGTTCGGGGCGGGCCTGCCGGGCCTCCCACGCGTCCCCGGCGCGGGTGCGGCGCACCGCGAACGAGGTGAGGTCGTCGGCCTCCAGGTAGTGCGGCGCACCGCGGGTGACCGTCACCGTGGCCACGTCGCCCGGGCGCAGGGCGGTGCCGTCGGGCACCGAGAAGTGCACGAGGCGGTTGTCCGGTGCCCGGCCGGACAGCCGCCGGGTGGCGGCGTCCTTGCGCCCCTCCCCCTCGGCCACGAGGACGTCGAGGGTGCGGCCGGTCTGGGCGACGTTCTCCTCGTAGGTGATGTGGTCCTGCAACTGCGTCAGGCGCTCGTAGCGCTCCTGCACGACCGCCTTGGGGACCTGCTCGCCCATCGTGGCGGCCGGTGTGCCCGGGCGCGGGGAGTACTGGAAGGTGAAGGCGCTGGAGAACCGCGCCTGCTCCACGACGTGCAGGGTCTGCTCGAAGTCCTCGTCGGTCTCACCGGGGAAGCCGACGATGATGTCGGTGGTGATCGCCGCGTCCGGGATGCGGGCCCGGACCCCGTCGATGATGCCGAGGAACCGCGACTGCCGGTAGGAGCGGCGCATCGCCTTCAGCACGCGGTCCGACCCCGACTGCAGGGGCATGTGCAGGCTGGGCATGACGTTGGGCGTCTCGGCCATGGCGTCGATGACGTCGTCGGTGAAGCTGGAGGGGTGCGGGCTGGTGAACCGGACGCGCTCCAGGCCCTCGATCCCACCCGTGGCGCGCAGCAGCTTGCCGAAGGCGAGGCGGTCGCCGAACTCGACGCCGTACGTGTTGACGTTCTGCCCCAGGAGCGTGACCTCCAGGACGCCCTCGGCGACCAGGGCCTGCACCTCGGCCAGGACGTCGCCGGGGCGGCGGTCCTTCTCCTTGCCGCGCAGCGCGGGCACGATGCAGAACGTGCAGGTGTTGTTGCACCCCACCGAGATGCTGACCCACGCCGCGTAGGGCGACTCCCGGCGCGTGGGCAGCGTGGAGGGGAACGTCTCCAGGGACTCCAGGATCTCGACCTGGGCCTCGGCGTTGTGCCGGGCGCGTTCGAGCAGCACCGGCAGCGAGCCGACGTTGTGGGTGCCGAACACGACGTCGACCCAGGGGGCCTTGCGGACGATCTCGCCGCGGTCCTTCTGCGCCAGGCAGCCACCGACGGCGATCTGCATGCCCGGGCGGCGCTCCTTGACCGGGGCGAGGTGGCCGAGGTTGCCGTACAGCTTGTTGTCGGCGTTCTCGCGCACGGCGCAGGTGTTGAAGACGACGACGTCCGGCTCCACCGGCCCACCACCGCCGGCCTCGTCGAAGCGCACGTACCCGGCGTCCTCGAGCAGACCGGACAGGCGCTCGGAGTCGTGCACGTTCATCTGGCAGCCGAACGTGCGCACCTGGTAGGTGCGCCGCGGGTCCGGCTGGGCGGGGGCGGTCGTCGTGCTCATCACCGGCCAGTCTAGGTGACCACGCCGGGCCCCCACCGGAGTCACCGTCTCGTCACGATCCCACCACCGGCGTGGCGTTTCCGTGGACATCGTGAGCAGCTGCTGTACGGTCCAGCGGCATGAGTGACCAGGCGCAGGCCCCTCAGACGCCAGCGGCGCCGACCCCGTCCGCACGCCCGGACCGCCGTCCGCTCGTGCGCCTGGAGAACGTGCAGAAGCACTTCGGTGCCCTGCACGTCCTGCGCGACATCGACCTGACGATCGCCGAGGGCGAGGTCGTCGTGGTCATCGGCCCGTCGGGGTCGGGCAAGTCGACCCTGTGCCGCACGATCAACCGCCTGGAGACGATCGGCTCCGGGCGCATCACGATCGACGGCAAGGCCCTGCCCGCCGAGGGCAAGGAGCTGGCCCGGCTGCGCGCCGACGTCGGGATGGTCTTCCAGTCCTTCAACCTCTTCGCGCACAAGACGGTCACGGAGAACGTGACCCTCGGGCCGATCAAGGTCCGCGGGATCGGCGCCGCTCAGGCCGGCAAGCGGGCCGAGGAGCTGCTGGCCCGGGTCGGGCTCGCCGACCAGGGCGCGAAGTACCCCGCCCAGCTCTCCGGCGGCCAGCAGCAGCGCGTGGCCATCGCGCGGGCCCTGGCCATGGACCCCAAGGTCATGCTCTTCGACGAGCCGACCTCGGCCCTGGACCCGGAGATGATCAACGAGGTCCTCGACGTCATGACCTCCCTGGCCAAGGAGGGCATGACCATGGTCGTCGTCACGCACGAGATGGGCTTCGCCCGCCGCGCCGCCGACCGCGTCGTGTTCATGGCCGACGGGGCGATCCTGGAGGACACCGACCCCGAGACGTTCTTCACCGCGCCCCGGCACGACCGTGCCAAGGACTTCCTCTCGAAGATCCTCACCCACTGACCCCACCCCACCGACCGACCGCACCCCACCCCCGGAGGAATCCACCCCATGAGGTCCTTGCGATCGCTCACCCTGGCGGGCACGGCCGCCGCCCTGCTCGCCCTCACCGCCTGCGGCGGCGGGGACTCCTCGACCGACGAGGCCGCCCAGCCCAGCGCCGACACCAGCGCCTCCTTCGAGGCCGGCACGACGATGGCCGACATCAACCAGGCCGGCAGCATCACCATCGGCACCAAGTACGACCAGCCCGGGTTCGGCCTGGCCAACCTGTCCGGTGACCCCGAGGGCTTCGACGTCGACGTGGCGGAGTACATCGCCGCCAAGCTCGGGGTGGAGCCGGACGGCATCAACTGGACCGAGGCCCCCAGCGCCCAGCGCGAGGACCTCATCGCCAACGGAGACGTCGACATGGTGGTCGCCACGTACACCATCAACGACAAGCGCAAGGAGCGCGTCACGTTCGCCGGCCCCTACTACGAGGCCGGCCAGCAGATCATGGTGAACGCCGACAACACCACCATCACCGGGCCGGACGACCTCGCGGCCAACCCGGACGTGAAGATCTGCTCGGTCACCGGCTCCACCCCGGCCGAGAACATCCGCCAGTACCTGGCCGCCCCCGACCAGCTCGTCGAGTTCGACGTCTACGACAACTGCGTCGACGCCATGAAGAACGGCCAGGTGCAGGCCATGACGACCGACAACGTCATCCTCACCGGCTACGTCGCCGAGAACGAGGGCGAGTTCAAGCTCGTCGGTGAGCAGTTCACCGAGGAGCCCTACGGGATCGGCATCGAGAAGGGCGACACCGCCTTCTGCGAGTTCATCAACGAGACCCTGCAGGAGATGTCCGAGGACGGCTCCTACGAGGAGGCCTGGACGGCGACCGCGGGGCAGTTCGAGGGCACCGAGGTGCCGACGCTGCCCCAGGCCGACCCCTGCTCCTGACCCACCCGCCGCGCGCAGGGGGTGGGCCCGTCCCTCCGGGCGGGTCCACCCCCTGCGCCGCTGAGCCCTCGGAGGCCTGACCCGTGAGTGTCGTGACGGAGAACCTCGACCTGTGGTGGGGAGGTTTCCTGCGTTCCCTGGGCATCGCCCTGTGGGGCGCGGTCGGCAGTCTCGCGTGGGGCACGGTCCTGGCCGTCTTCCGCATCTCCCCCGTGCCCGTCCTGCGCGGGTTCGGTGCCTTCTACGTGACCTGGCTGCGCAACACCCCGCTGGCGATCGTGCTGTTCACCATGGCGTTCGGCATCCCCGCCCTGGGGATCAACGTCTCGTTCTACGCCTTCGGCGTCACCGGGCTGGTCCTCTACACCTCCGCCTTC
This sequence comes from Kineococcus halophytocola, assembly GCF_041276425.1. Lineage (NCBI taxonomy): Bacteria > Bacillati > Actinomycetota > Actinomycetes > Kineosporiales > Kineosporiaceae > Kineococcus > Kineococcus halophytocola. Next base: position 97,147 of record NZ_JBGFTU010000003.1, read on the forward strand.
GTCTGCGAGGCGGTGCGCTCGGGCATCTCGACCGTCCCCACCGGTCAGGCCGAGGCGGCCCGCTCCATCGGCCTGACGTTCGCCCAGACCCTGGGCCTGGTCGTCATGCCGCAGGCGCTGCGGGCGGTGGTGCCCCCCGTGGGCAACGTGATCATCGCGATGATCAAGAACTCCGCGGTCGTGGGTGCCATCGGCGTCGGCGGGGACCTCTTCAGCGCCTACAACCGCCTCACCAGTGCCCAGGGCTACGCGGCCCTGCCCGCCATCACCGGCATGGCCGTCGGCTTCCTCGTCCTGACCCTGTCCGCGGCCGGCCTGCTGGCCCTGTTCGAACGCCGGACGGTGATCGCCCGATGAGCGCCCCCACCGCTGTCCTCTTCGACACCCCGGGCCCGAAGGCCCGGCGGCGCACCCTCGCCGGCAGCGTCGTGGCCGGGCTGGTGCTGCTGGTCCTGCTCGTCCTCGTCGTGGTGCGCCTGGCCGACCGCGGCCAGCTCGACGCCGAGCTGTGGAACCCGCTGGTCAACCCCACCGACGAGGACTTCCCCGTCGTCTGGCAGCGCATCGGTGACGGCCTGCGGGTCACCCTGCTGGGCGCCGGGCTGGCGGTCGCCGCGTCCCTCGTCATCGGACTGGTCCTGGCCTCGCTGCGGCTGAGCCTGGGCCGGGTCGCGCGGACCCCCCTCGTCGGGGTGATGGAACTGCTGCGCGGCCTGCCGGTGATCGTCACGATCCTCTACACCGACATCCTGCTGCGCGCCGTCGGCGCCCACCGAGGGCCGCTGCTGTCCCTGGTCATCGCGCTCACGCTCTACAACTGCGTGATCATCGCGGAGATCACCCGCGCCGGGGTCCAGTCGCTGCCCAAGGGGCAGGTGGAGGCCGGGCTCGCCGTCGGCCTGACCCGGGGACAGGTCATGCGCTTCGTCCAGCTGCCCCAGGCGGTGCGGGCGATGCTGCCGGCCCTCATCAGCCAGCTCGTCGTCATCCTCAAGGACACGGCCCTGGCCAGCATCGTGCTGACCGGCATCCAGGACCTGGGCAAGATCGCCGACCAGTTGTCGGGGGCGCTGGACAACACGCTGCAGACCTACTTCGTCATCGGCCTGATCTACATCGTCATGAACCTCGCGCTGGAGCAGATCGCGAAGCTCGTCCAGCGACGGATGTCCGGCGCGGGCCGTTCGAAGGCCGACGTCCCGGTCGACGAGGGGGTGCGGGTGACCGGCGGCCAGAACGTCTGACCGCCGCCTCCCGGGGGCCTCGCTCAGATGTCGTCGCGGACCGTGTACAGCGTGAGCTTGCGGCCCGCGACGATGCCCCCCAACCGGGAGGCGCCCTCCGGGGTGGCGCGGAAGGCCCGGTAGGCGTCGTCGTGCTCCACCGACTCCCACCGCTCGACGATCGAGACGTGCCGCTCGTCGGCGTTGTCGAAGAGGACCTCGCAGCCGAGGTTCCCCTCGAAGGAGCGCGTCGCCTCGAGGGTCTCGGTGAGGATGGCGGGGGCCTGGGCGACTCCCTCCGCCGTGAGGGTCAGTTCCAGGATCGCGATGGTGGTCACGGGCCGAACCTACGCCTGCTCCTCCAGCGCCTCGCGCACGACCCGGAGCACGACGTCGGTGGGGAACCCGCGCCGGGCCAGCATCCCGAACAGGCGCCGCTCGGCCACGGCCCGTTCCAGGCCCCGCACCGAGCGCAGCTTGCGCTCCACGAGGTCGCGCGCCGCCTCGAGCTGGGTGTCGTGGTCCACGGCCTCCAGGGCCTGCGCGGCGGTCTCGTCGTCCACGCCCTTGCGGCGCAGCTCCTGGGCCAGGGCGCGCCGGCCGCGGCCGACGCTGCGTGAGCGCACCCAGCCGTCGGCGAAGGCGCGGTCGTCGACGAGACCGACCTCCTCGAAGCGGTCCAGGACCTCGACCGCGACGTCGGCCGGTACCTCCTTGGCGGCCATCTTGTCCGCCAGCTGCGCCCGCGTGCGCGGGGCCATCGTCAACTGGCGCAACGCGATGGTGCGGGCGACCTCGCGCGGGTCGGCCTCCCGGTCCGGGTTCTCCTCCGGACCGGGGGGCGTCTGCTCGCGAGGGCTCAGAACTCGACCTTCGCCTCGGCGTCGACCTCGGCCGGGGCGTCCATCCGGGCGCCGATGCCGAGCTTCTCCTTGATGCGCTTCTCGATCTCGTCGCCGAGGTCGGGGTTGTCGCGCAGGAAGGCGCGGGCGTTCTCCTTGCCCTGACCGAGCTGGTCGCCCTCGTACGTGTACCAGGCGCCGGACTTGCGGACGAAGCCGTGCTCGACGCCGAGGTCGATGAGGCCGCCCTCCCGGGAGATGCCCTGGCCGTAGATGATGTCGAACTCCGCCTGCTTGAACGGCGGGGACACCTTGTTCTTGACGACCTTGACGCGGGTCCGGTTGCCGACGGGCTGGGTGCCGTCCTTGAGCGTCTCGATCCGGCGCACGTCCAGGCGCACGGAGGCGTAGAACTTCAGCGCCTTGCCGCCCGTCGTCGTCTCGGGCGAGCCGAACATGACGCCGATCTTCTCGCGGAGCTGGTTGATGAAGATGGCCGTCGTGCCCGAGTGGTTCAGCGCACCGGTGATCTTGCGCAGGGCCTGCGACATGAGCCGCGCCTGCAGACCGACGTGGCTGTCACCCATCTCGCCCTCGATCTCGGCCTTGGGCACGAGGGCCGCGACCGAGTCGATGACGATGATGTCGAGGGCGCCGGAGCGGATCAGCATGTCCGCGATCTCCAGCGCCTGCTCCCCCGTGTCCGGCTGGGACACGAGCAGGGCGTCGGTGTCCACGCCGAGCTTGGCGGCGTAGTCGGGGTCGAGCGCGTGCTCGGCGTCGATGAAGGCGGCGATGCCGCCCTTGCGCTGGGCGTTGGCCACCGCGTGCAGGGCGACCGTCGTCTTCCCGGAGGACTCCGGGCCGTAGACCTCCACCACGCGCCCGCGCGGGAGGCCGCCGATGCCGAGCGCCACGTCGAGGGCGATGGCACCGGTGGGGATGACCTCGATCGGGGGGCGGACGTCGTCGCCCAGCCGCATGACCGAGCCCTTGCCGAAGTTCTTGTCGATCGCGGCGAGCGCGGCGTCGAGGGCCTTCTCGCGGTCCGCAGGAGCGGGCATGTCCTCACCTCTGGTCGTGGTTCCAACTGATGCGGGTCACGCTAGGACGGACCTCCGACACGACCCCCGCGCGAGCGGTGGACTGTGGACGACGCGGCCCGGCGAGCCCCTGTGGACACCGCGATGCTATCCGTACACGTGTTCGATCCCAAGCCGGCGCCGGGTGGCGTGTCGGTGGCTAGGCTCGCCGCCGTGACCCCGCACACCCCCCAGGTCCTCGATCCGCGCGGCGCCGCCCTCGTCCCGGCCGGCGCCGCCCTCGAACGCCTCGGCAGCGGCAGCACGTGGGCCGAGGGCCCCCTGTGGCTGCCGGCCGAGCGCGCCTGCGTCGTCAGCGACATCCCGGGGAACCGGGTCCTGCGCTGGGACGAGGCGACGGGCACCGAGGCCGAGGGCGGTGGCGGGTTGACCGTGCACCGCGACGGGGTGGAGTTCACCAACGGGCGCACGCTCGACCGCGAGGGCCGGGTGGTCGCGTGCTCGCACGGGCGCCGCGCGATCGAGCGCACCGAGGCCGACGGCACCACGCACGTCCTCGTCGACCGGTTCGCCGGGCAGCGGTTCAACTCCCCCAACGACGTCGTCGTGGCCCGCGACGGCGCGATCTGGTTCACCGACCCGCCGTACGGGATCACCGTCGAGGTGGAGGGGCACGAGGGGTTCCGCGAGTACGGGGACAACTTCGTCTTCCGCTTCGACCCGGCGACGGAGGAGCTGCGCGTCGTCGTCACCGACGTCGAGGAGCCCAACGGCCTGGCCTTCTCCCCCGACGAGTCCCTGCTCTACGTCGCGGACACCTCCGCGGCGCCCACCCCCGGCAACGGGACGCACCGGCTCATCCGCGTCTACGACGTGCTGACCGGCGTCCGCGGGGGCCGCGGCGCCGGCGCCGTCCCGTCCGGGCCGGTCGTGAAGAACGGCCGCGTGTTCGTCGAGGTCGACCGCGGCCTGGCCGACGGGTTCCGCGTCGACACCGCCGGGAACGTCTGGACGAGCAACGGGGACGCCGTCACGGTGTTCGCCCCCGACGGCACCCGGCTGCTGGAGGTCGTCGTGGGCGAGGTCGTGGCGAACGTCTGCTTCGGCGGCGCGGAGGGCACCGACCTGTTCGTGGCCGCCTCCACGAGCCTGTACCGGCTGCGGACGGCCGCCGTGGGCGCGGACCTGACGTGGCTCTGACGCCGGAACCCGCGCGCCCGGAGCCGCCGCAGCGGGACGGCGAGCGGGAGACGCTGGCGGGTTTCCTCGACGTCCACCGCGCCACGTTCGCCTGGAAGGTCGCGGGGCTGGACGCCGACCTGCTGCGCGAGCGGATCGACGGCGCGACCGGCGAGTGAGCTGGGCGGGTCAGCGGCGCCGGGGGCGCGGGTCCTTCCCCAGCCGGCGCTCCTGCGGCACGTCCATGGCGTCGCACAGGGCCAGCCAGATCGCCTTCGGGTCCACGCCCGCGTCCAGGGCCTCGCGCGCGGTGCGGTCGTCCAGGGCCAGCAGGTGCTGGTCGGCGGCCAGCGAGCGCCCGTAGGCGTCCCCGAACTCGTCGGTGACCAGGGTCCAGAACTCGCTGACGCGCATGGGCGCCAGGGTGCCACGCGGCGCACGGGCCGCCGTCACGAAGCGCACGTGTCGGAGGCGGGTGGTGTCATGACGGGGTGAGCACGCCGCGCCCGGCCGCACCGGCCCCCGACCTGTCCGCACCGGAGGTGCTGGGCCGGTTCTCCGAGGCCACCCGGGCCTGGTTCACCGGGGCGTTCGAGGCCCCCACCCCCGCCCAGCTCGGCGCGTGGGACGCCGTCAGCCGCGGCCGGCACGCGCTCGTCGTGGCCCCCACGGGGTCGGGCAAGACGCTGTCGGCGTTCCTGTGGGCCCTGGACGGCCTGGCGGCCGAGCCGGTGCCGGAGGACAAGGACCACCGCTGCCGGGTGCTGTACGTCTCCCCCCTCAAGGCCCTCGCCGTCGACGTCGAGCGCAACCTGCGCTCCCCGCTGACGGGCATCCGGCAGGCAGCCCAGCGCCTGGGCCTGCCCGTGCCCGACGTGCGCGTGGGCGTGCGCTCGGGGGACACCTCGGCCGAGGAGCGCCGCGGGTTCACCCGCACGCCGCCGGACGTGCTCATCACCACCCCGGAGTCGCTGTTCCTGCTGCTGACGTCCAAGGCGCGCGAGCAGCTGCGCGGGGTGCGCACGGTCGTGCTCGACGAGGTCCACGCGATGGCGGGCTCCAAGCGCGGGGCGCACCTGGCGGTGTCGCTGGAACGCCTCGACGCGCTCGTCACCGCCGCCGGTGGCGAACCCACCCAGCGCGTCGGGCTCTCGGCCACGGTGCGCCCGGTGCAGACGGTCGCCGAGTGGGTCTCGGGCGGGCGGCCCGTCACCGTCGTGCAGCCGCCGTCGACGAAGGAGTTCGACCTCAAGGTCGTCGTCCCCGTGGAGGACATGAGCGAGCTGGACGCCTCCGGTCGCGGCGCGGAGGACCCCGACGACCTCACGGGGCAGGCGGCGGGGAACCCGCGCCGGGCGAGCATCTGGCCGCACGTGGAGGAACGCATCGTCGACCTCGTGGCCGACCACCGCTCCACGTTGGTGTTCTCCAACTCCCGCCGGCTGTCCGAACGGCTCACCGCGCGCCTGAACGAGGTCTGGGACGAGCGCCTGAACCCCGAGGGGGAGGACGGGGACGCCCCCGCGGCTCCCCCCGCCGAGGTGATGGGTGCCGCCGGGCACGCGCAGAACCGCCCACCGGTCCTGGCCCGCGCCCACCACGGCTCGGTCTCCAAGGAGCAGCGGTCCCTCATCGAGGAGGACCTCAAGGCCGGACGGCTGCCCGCGGTCGTCGCCACGTCGAGCCTGGAACTCGGGATCGACATGGGGGCCGTCGACCTCGTCGTCCAGGTGGAGTCCCCGCCCAGCGTGGCCAGCGGGCTGCAACGCGTCGGCCGGGCCGGGCACCAGGTCGGCGCGGTCTCGCGCGGCGTGCTGTTCCCGAAGTTCCGCGGGGACCTGCTGCAGACGGCGGTCGTCGTGGAACGCATGCGCGACGGCCGCATCGAGGAGCTGCGCGTCCCCGCGAACCCCCTCGACGTGCTGGCCCAGCAGATCGTGGCGATGGTCGCGATGGACGAGTGGACGGTGCCGGACCTGCTGGCCCTGGCCCAGCGCGCCGCCCCGTTCGCGACGCTGTCGCGCGCGGTGCTCGACGCCGTCCTGGACATGCTGTCCGGGCGGTACCCGAGCGACGAGTTCGCCGAGCTGCGCCCGCGGCTGGTGTGGGACCGCGTCACCGACACCCTCACCGGACGTCCCGGGGCGCAACGGCTCGCGGTGACCAGCGGCGGCACGATCCCCGACCGCGGGTTGTTCGGCGTGTTCCTCGCCTCCGGGGAGGGCCCGGGCCGGCGCGTGGGGGAACTGGACGAGGAGATGGTCTACGAGTCCCGCGTCGGGGACGTCATCACCCTGGGTTCCTCGGCGTGGCGGGTGGAGGACATCACCCACGACCGCGTGCTCGTCACGCCCGCCCCGGGGCAGCCGGGGCGGTTGCCGTTCTGGCACGGGGAGGCGCTGGGCCGACCCGCCGAACTCGGCCGGGCCCTGGGGGAGTTCGTCCGCGAACTGGGGTCCCTCGACGGGGGTTTCGGCGGCGATGCCGCACGCGAGCGCGTGCTGGCCGCCGGGCTGGACGACTGGGCCACGGGCAACCTGCTGGCCTACCTCACCGAGCAGCAGGAGGCGACGCGGCACGTCCCGGACGACCGCACCATCGTCGTGGAGCGGTTCCGCGACGAGCTCGGGGACTGGCGCATCTGCCTGCACTCCCCCTTCGGCGGCCAGGTCCACTCCCCCTGGGCGCTGGCCCTGGGGGCCCGGATGCGCGAACGGTTCGGCGTCGACGTCCAGGCCATGCCCGCCGACGACGGGATCGTCCTGCGACTGCCGGACCTGGACCTGCCCGAGGGGCAGGCCCCCGACGTGGCCGACCTCGTGGCGCTGGAGGCGAACGAGGTGGCCGAGCTGGTGACGGCCGAGATCGGCGGCTCGGCGCTGTTCGCCTCCCGGTTCCGCGAGTGCGCCTCCCGGGCCCTGCTGCTGCCCCGCCGTCAGCCGGGCCGACGTCAGCCGCTGTGGCAGCAGCGCCAGCGCGCGGCCTCGCTGCTCCAGGTCGCGAGCCGGTTCGCGAGCTTCCCGATCGTGCTGGAGACGGTGCGCGAGTGCCTGTCCGACGTCTTCGACGTGACGGGCCTGGAACAGCTCATGGGCGACCTGGCCGCGCGGAAGGTCCGCATCGTCGAGGTCGAGTCCCCCCAGCCCTCCCCCTTCGCCCGCGGCCTGATGTTCGGCTACGTCGCGCAGTTCCTCTACGAGGGCGATTCCCCGCTGGCCGAGCGGCGGGCCGCGGCGCTGGCCCTGGACCCGAGCCTGCTGGCCGAGTTGCTGGGCCGCGGCGAGGGCGCGGCGCTGCGCGACCTGCTGGACCCCGAGGCCGTGCAGCGCACCGAGGACGAGCTGCAGCGCCTCGTGCCCGAGCGGAAGTCGACCGACGCCGAGGACGTGGCGGACCTGCTGCGGGTGCTGGGGCCGCTGACGACCGCCGAGGTCGCCGCCCGCAGCGAAGGCGACGCCGCGCGCTGGCTGGCGGGGCTGGAGGGGGCGCGCCGCCTCATCCGGGTCCGCATCGCCGGGGAGGAGCACTGGGCCGTCATCGAGGACGCCGGCCGGCTGCGCGACGGTCTGGGCACCCCGCTGCCCGTCGGCATCCCCGAGGCGTTCACCGAACCGGTGGCCGACCCGCTGGCCGAGCTGTTCGGGCGCTACGCCCGCACGCGCGGCCCGTTCACCGTCACCGACGCCGCGGCCCGCTTCGGCGTGGGCCGGGCGGTGGCCCACGACGCGCTGCGCCGCCTGCAGGCCTCCGGCCGCCTCGTGGAGGGCGAGCTGCGCCCGGGCGGGACGGGCTTGGAGTTCTGCGACGCCGACGTCCTGCGCATCCTGCGCCGCCGGTCGCTGGCCGCGCTGCGCGCCGACGTCGAGCCCGTCCCCCCGCGCGACCTGGCCCGGTTCCTGCCCGCCTGGCAGGGCGTGAGCACCGGCCTGCGGCAGCGGATGCGCGGCGTCGACGGGGTGCTGCGCGTCGTGGAGCAGCTCGCCGGCGCGGTCGTGCCGGCCAGCGCGCTGGAACCGCTCGTCCTCGCCTCCCGCGTCGAGGGGTACGCGCCGGCGATGCTCGACGAGCTCACCGCGGCCGGGGAGGTCGTGTGGTCCGGGCACGGCAGCCTGCCCGGGGACGACGGGTGGGTCTCGCTGCACCCGGCCGACCTGGCCCCGCTGACCCTGCCGGACCCGGCCGAGGCCGACGTCGAGGTCGACACCGAGCTGCACCGCGCCGTCTTGGACGCGCTCGGGGGTGGGGGCGCCTACTTCTTCCGGGCCCTGTCCGACGCCGTGGGCTCCACCGACGACCCGGGGCTGACCACCGTCCTGTGGGACCTGGTGTGGGCGGGGCGGCTGACCAACGACACGCTGGCGCCGCTGCGCAACCGCCTCGGGGGTCGCGGCGCCCACAAGCCGCGGGCGGCGGCGCCGCGGACGCGGTACGCGCGCCCGGGCCGGGCGCCCCGCGGCACCCGGCGCCTGGAGCTGCCCTCGCGCAGCGGGCCGCCGTCGGCCGCGGGACGCTGGTCGTTGCTGCCGGAGGTCGAGACCGACGCGACGGTGCGCGCCCACGCCAGTGCCGAGGTGCTGCTGGACCGGCACGGCGTGCTGACGCGCGGTGCGGTCGGCAGCGAGCGCGTCCCCGGGGGGTTCGCCGCGGTCTACAAGGTGCTCTCGGCGTTCGAGGACGCCGGCCGGGCCCGCCGCGGGTACTTCGTCGAGGGGCTGGGCGCCTCGCAGTTCGCCACGACGGGTGCGGTGGACCGGCTGCGGGACACGGCCAAGCCCGTGGGGGGCACCAGCCCGTCGCAGCGGCGCGGTGCCCCGGACACCGGGCCGGGTGCGCTGGTGCTGGCGGCCACCGACCCGGCGACCCCCTACGGCGCGGCGCTGCCGTGGCCCGATCGGCCCGAGGGCAGCACCGGGGCCAGCGGTCACCGCCCGGGTCGCAAGGCGGGCGCCCTCGTCGTGCTGGTCGACGGCGAGCTGGTCCTGTACGTCGAGCGCGGGGGCCGGTCGGTGCTGTCCTGGACGACGCAGGAGGACGTCCTGCAGCCCGCGGCCGACGCCCTGGCCCTGGCCGTGCGCGAGGGGGTGCTGGGCAAGCTGACGGTGGAGAAGGCCGACGGCAGCGGCGTCCTGGCCGCCGACTCCCCCCTCGGCCGGGCCCTGGAGGGCGCCGGCTTCCACGCCACGCCCCGCGGTCTGCGGATCCGGAGCTGAGCCGGTGCCGGAGGGGGACGTCGTCTGGCGCACCGCACGGCGCCTGCACCGGGCGCTGTCGGGGCGGGAGCTGACCGGCAGCGACCTGCGCTGGCCCAGCCTGGCCACCGTCGACCTCACCGGCCGCGAGGTCGTCGAGGTCGTCAGCGCCGGCAAGCACGTCCTGACCCGGATCGCGGCCGGCCCGGCCGCCGACGGGACACCGGAACCGGCGCTCACGCTGCACAGCCACCTGCGGATGGAGGGGTCCTGGTTCGTCGAGCGGACCGGCGACCCCGGCGGGCGCCGCTCGGCCTCCGGTGTCCGCGCCGTGCTCGGCACCGACGTCTGGACGGCGGTGGGCCACAAGCTGGGGATGCTCGACCTCGTCACCACCGACCGCGAGCACGAGCTCGTCGGCCACCTCGGCCCGGACCTGCTGGGCCCGGGCTGGGACCCGGTGGAGGCCGAGCGGCGGCTGCTGCAGGACCCCGGCCGGGAGGTGGGGGCGGCGCTGCTGGACCAGCGCGTGCTGGCCGGGGTGGGCACGTTCTACCTGGCCGAGGCGTGCTTCCTGGCCCGGCTCACGCCCTGGTCACCGGTGCGGGACCTGCAGGACCCGACGGCGTTCGTGGCCCTGGTGCACCGGCTGCTGGACCTCAACAAGGACCGTGCCGACCAGGTGACCACAGGTGACCTGCGCCGGGGTCGGCAGAACTACGCCCACGCCCGGTCCGGCCTGCCGTGCCTGCGGTGCGGGGCGACGGTGCGGGTGGCGATGATCGGGGACCCGCCGCAGGACCGGACGGCGTTCTACTGCCCCGGCTGCCAGCGCGGCCCGGCCCCCACGGACGGCGGCCGGCCGCAGCGCCCGTTGGGCAGCTCCGGCCGGCCGCAGACCGCGCGCGCCTACCGCGCGCGGAGGTGATCCGGGAGGTCGTGACCCCGGTCAGGCCGCCGGGGTGAGGCGGCGGCGCACGATGAGCTCCAGCTCGGCGGGCAGGCCCTCCAGCTCCACGGAGAACTCCCGGCTGGGGACCTCCCCCAGGGCCGCACCGATGGCGTGATCGACGACCGAGTCGACGGCCTGCTCGACGAGGGCGTCCAGGTCGGTGTCCAGGTCGGTGTCCAGGTCTGCCTCCAACCCGGCCTCCAGCCCGGTGTCCAACCCCGGCAACGGGGCCGGCTCCTGCGGGGCGGGGGCGACGACCTCGGCGGGAGCCGGTCGCGGGGCGGCCGGGACGATGCCCTCGGCGGCGAAGCGGCGGCGCGTCCCGGCGCCCTCCTCGTCGGCGATGCGCCGGGTCACCTCCCCCAGCACCTCCGAGAGCGGGACGTCCAGGGCCGTGCAGATGGAGGCCAGCAGCTCGCTGGAGGCCTCCTTCTGGCCACGTTCGACCTCGCTGAGGTACCCCAGGGAGACCCGTGCCGTCGAGGAGACCTCGCGCAGCGTCCGCTGCTGCCCGCGCCGTTCATCGCGCAGCACGTCACCGATCGTCCGGCGGAGCACGACCATGCGGCGGCCTCCCTCAGGGAGTCGAGGTGGCAGTCCCGTCAGCACCGGTCGTCCGTCCGGCGCTGTGCGGTGGCTGCCCGTAGTGGAACCACCACCGTACCCCGGACGGGGCGCGGAGGGGGTGGTGGGAACGGGGTTGCGCACGTACGGCTCAACTCCCCGGCGCGGCGTCCTGTTCCTCGGACCGGGCACCCGCGGCGGCACCGAGGAGGGCCGCGAGCTCGGCCAGGACCGCGCGCACCGTCTCCCCCCGCACCGCGGCCCGGTCCCCCGGGACCTGCAACCGCACGTGCCGGGCGCCCCCGGGCAGGTCGTCGGCGGCCACGGCGACGAACACCGTCCCGGCGGGGAACCCGTCGGCCGGGCCGGGCCCGGCGACGCCGGTGGTGGCCAGGCCGACGTCCGCGCCGAGCACGCGGCGAGCGCCCCGGGCCATCTGCTCGGCCACGGCACCGTCGACGGGCCCGGTGCGGGCCAGGGCGTCCGCGTCCACCCCCAGCACGCCGGCCTTCAGCTCGCTCGCGTAGGCCACCACGCCGCCGCGGACGACGGCGGAGGCACCGGGCACGTCGACGAGCGCGGCGCACAGGAGCCCACCGGTCAGCGATTCGGCGGTGGCCACGGTGCGGCCGGCGGCGGTCAGCGCCGCGACCACGGCCGGCGCGGCGGTGCTCACGCGCCCGGGCGCAGGAGCCTGGCCCCGGCGACGACGTACGCCCACGCGCTCCAGATCGTCAGGACCACCGCGACCGCCATCACCGCCAGGCACAGCGGGTCCAGCGCCGCCGGCAGGGGCAGGACGAACAGGCCCACCGCGACGGTCTGGACGACCGTCTTGACCTTGCCGCCCTTGGCGGCGGGGATGACGCCGCGACGGATGACGATGAAGCGCAGCAGGGTGACCAGCAGTTCCCGGGCCAGGATGACCACCGTCATCCACCACCACAACCGCCCCTGCAACGACAGGACGACCAGACCGGCGCCGATGAGCGCCTTGTCGGCGATGGGGTCGGCGATCTTGCCGAAGTCGGAGACGACCCCCCAGCGGCGGGCGAGGTGCCCGTCGTAGCGGTCGGTGATGCTGGCGGCGACGAAGACCACGCTCGCGGCGATCCGCCAGCGCCAGTTCGTCCCCCCGTCGGCGGCCAGGAACCAGACGAACACCGGCACGACGACGATCCGCAGCACGGTCAGCGCGTTCGGCAGGTGCACCCGGTGCGCGTTCCGCCAGTGCAGACCCGCCTTGGTGCTCATGCCCCGACCGTAGTACCCACCAGCGGTTCGGCGAGCAGGTCGGCTCCGGCCACCCCCGTGACCCGGGCCCGGACCAGGTCACCGACCGCGACGTCCACCCCGGGCGGCAGGTCCAGCTCGGTCTCCCCGTCGACGTCGGGGCCCTGGTGGGCGGCGCGGCCGACGACGTGCGGGTCACCGTCCTCGTCGAGGACGGACTCCACGAGCACCTCGACGACCTCCCCGAGGCGCTCCTCGGCGCGCTGGGCGACGAGTTCCTCCACGAGCCGGCTCACGCGGTCGGCGCGGGCGGCGACGACGTCCTCGGGCAGCTTGCCCTCCAGGGTGGCGGCCTCGGTGCCGTCCTCGTCGGAGTAGCCGAACACGCCGACGACGTCGAGGCGGGCGCGTTCGAGGAAGGAGCACAGCTCGTCCACGTCGTCCTCGGTCTCCCCGGGGAAACCGACGATGACGTTGGAGCGCACACCGGCGGTGGGGAAGCGTTCGCGCACCTGCTCCAGCAGGGCCAGGAACGCCTCGGTGCTGCCGAAGCGGCGCATGCGGCGCAGCACGTTCGGCGCCGAGTGCTGGAAGGAGAGGTCGAAGTAGGGCACGACCCCGGGTGTGGTGGTCAGGGCGTCCAGCAAGCCCGGGCGGACCTCGGCCGGCTGCAGGTAGGACACGCGCACCCGCTCGATGCCCTCGACCGCGGCGACCTGCGGCAGCAGCGCCTCCAGCGCGCGCAGGTCCCCGAGGTCCTTGCCGTAGGAGGTGGTGTTCTCGCTGACGAGGAACACCTCCTTCACGCCCTGCCCGGCCAGCCAACGCGTCTCGGCCAGGACCTCCTCGGCGGGCCGGGAGACGAAGGAGCCGCGGAAGGCGGGGATGGCGCAGAACGAGCAGCGGCGGTCGCAGCCGGCGGCGATCTTGACCGGGGCCCAGGGACCGGACCCCAGCCGGCGGCGCACGACCCGCGGGCCGCTGGCCGGGGCCAGGCCCTCGGGCAGGTCCGGCTCGGTGCCCGGCGTGGTCTGGAACGTCGCGGCGCGGGCGGCCTGGCGCTCGGCCGGGGCCAGCGGGAGCAGGGTGCGCCGGTCCCGCGGGACGTGGGACTCGCGCTTCTCTCCGTGCAGGATCGCCTCGAGGTGGCTGGACAGGTCGGTGTAGGAGTCGAAGCCCAGGACGGCGTCGGCCTCCGGCAGCGACTCGGCGAGGTCCTTGCCGTAGCGCTCGGCCATGCACCCGACGGCGACGACGGCGCGCGTGCGACCGGCCTCCTTCAGGTCGGCGGCGGCCAGCACCGTGTCGATGGAGTCCTTCTTGGCCTGCTCCACGAACCCGCACGTGTTGACGACGGCGACGTCCGCGCCGTCGGCGTCCTCGACCAGGGTCCACCCGGCGTCGGCGAGCCGGCCCGCCAGCTCCTCAGAGTCGACGTCGTTGCGGGCGCAACCGAGGGTGACGAGGGCGACGGAACGGGTGGGGGTGGGCACCGCCCCAGGGTACGTGTCCCCCGGCCGGGCCCCGGCCCGGCGGCGCCCGGGCGGATCAGCCGGTGCGGGCGCGAGGGGACGGTCCGGCGGGGACGCGCCCGACCTCCCCGACCCCGGGGGCCGCCCGGCCCGGGGGGTCCTCGGTCGACCCGGAGGCGGCGTCCGCGGCGGTGCGCGGCGGTTCCGCCTCGCGGGCGGGCTCGCGGGCGGGCTCGCGGGCGGGCTCGCGGGCGGGCTCGGTGGCCGGTGGGGGGTGGTGCGGGTGCTCCAGCGGCGGGCCGTCCTCCAGCAGGGCCCGCATGGGCCGGGTGGGCCGGAACCAGCCGCCGTCGGGGGGCAGGGCCGTCAGCCGGGTCCGGCCCAGGGACACCTGGAACGCGCCCGGCACGTCCTCCAGGTCGACGAACTCGATGAGCGCGGACTCCTGCGCGTACCCGGCGACCTCGGCGAAGGACAGGACGACGACCCGCACCCCCGCGCGGTGCAGCTCCTCCAGGGGGCCGAGGAAGTTGCGGCCGTCCCCGCTGGCCACGACGACCCGGCGCAGCCGGTGGCTGGCCTGCCGGGAGGCGATGTGCTGCAGCATCGCGTCGTCGACGTCGTCCTCGGGGTGGACCTTGGGCCGGGCGAACACGGCGTACCCGAAGTTGCGCAGCGCCTCGATCCACCCCCGCAGCGAGACCGCGCTCGTGGGGTGGACGTTCGTGAACACGCACCCCTCGACCTCGTGGTCGGCGGCCTCGGCCAGGAACCAGCGGGCGATCGCGTCGAACCGCGGGCGGTCCGAGGACGCCGGCCGCGACCCGAGGATGGCCGACAGCGTCATGTCGATGTTCGGCGCGTCCCAGACCAGGAGGTCCAGGTCGCGGCGCTCGGTCTCGCGGCGTTCCCCCCGCTCGCCGGGCCGGTCGGCGGACGGCCGGCCGGGCTCTGCGGGTCGGGGCGCGTCCATGGGTCAAAGTTACACGGAGAGTCACCGATGGTCGACGGTGCGCTTGCTCTGCGTGACGTGTCGTGCGCACCGTTCCGAGTCGTTGGAGCGGAGCGCCGAACCTACCGGCGCTCCGCTCCCCCCCCCCCCCCCCACCCCCCCCCACGACCCCCACCCGCTGGGCGAGCCGTCAGCGGCGGTCCAGCAGCTCCCAGGCGTCCTCGGTGCCCTCGACGTCGACGACCTCGGGCTCCCCCGTAGGCTCGGCGGCCGTCGGCGGTTCCTCCCCCCGCATGAGGGCCAGGGTGGCGGGCAGGTCGTCCGGGCGCACCAGCACGTCGCGGGCCTTGGACCCCTCGCTGGGCCCGACGACCCCCCGCGACTCCAGCAGGTCCATGAGCCGCCCGGCCTTGGCGAACCCCACGCGCAGCTTGCGCTGCAGCATCGACGTCGACCCGAACTGCGTCGTCACCACCAGCTCGGCGGCCTGCAGCAGCACGTCGAGGTCGTCGCCGATCTCCTCGTCGATCTGCTTCTTCTGCGTCGGAGCGACCACGTCCTCGCGGTACACCGGCTGCAACTGCGACTTCACGTGCGAGACGACGGCCTCGATCTCGCTCTCGGTGACCCAGGCCCCCTGCACGCGCATCGGCTTGGAGGCCCCCATCGGCAGGAACAGCGCGTCCCCCTGCCCGACGAGCTTCTCGGCGCCGGGCTGGTCGAGCACGACGCGGGAGTCGGCCAGCGAGCTCGTCGCGAACGCCAGCCGCGAGGGGACGTTGGCCTTGATCAGACCGGTGACGACGTCGACCGAGGGGCGCTGGGTGGCCAGGACCAGGTGGATCCCGGCGGCGCGCGCGAGCTGGGTGATGCGCTGGATGGAGGCCTCCACGTCCCGGGGGGCGACCATCATGAGGTCGGCGAGCTCGTCGACGATCACCAGCAGGTACGGGTAGGGGTGCAGCACCCGCTGCGAACCCTCCGGCGGGGTGACCTTGCCGGCCCGCACCGCCTTGTTGAAGTCGTCGACGTGCTTGAACCCGAACGCCGCGAGGTCGTCGTAGCGCACGTCCATCTCGCGCACGACCCACTCCAGGGCCTCGGCCGCCTTCTTCGGGTTCGTGATGATCGGGGTGATGAGGTGCGGGATGCCCTCGTAGATCGTCAGCTCGACGCGCTTGGGGTCCACGAGCACCATCCGCACCTCGTCGGGCGTGGCGCGCATGAGGATCGAGGTGATCATCGAGTTCACGAAGCTGGACTTCCCGGCGCCGGTGGCCCCGGCGACGAGCAGGTGCGGCATCTTGGCCAGGTTCGCCACGACGAACCCGCCCTCGACGTCCTTGCCCACGCCCATGACCATCGGGTGCTCGGTGGAGGTCGAGGCGTGCGAGCGCAGGACGTCCCCCAGGGAGACCGTCTCGCGGTCGCTGTTGGGGATCTCGATGCCGATCGCGGACTTGCCCGGGATCGGGGACAGGATGCGCACGTCGGCGCTGGCCACCGCGTAGGCGATGTTCTTGGACAGCTGCGTGACCCGCTCGACCTTCGTGCCGGGGCCGAGCTCGACCTCGTAGCGCGTGACCGTCGGGCCGCGGGAGAACCCGGTGACCCGGGCGTCGATGTCGAACTGGTCCAGGACCCCCGACAGCGCCTCCACGACGCGGTCGTTGGCCGCGCTGCGCTCCTTCGGCGGGGTCCCCGGGGTCAGGGCCGCCGCCTCGGGCAGGGAGTAGGTGACGTCCGGGGCCAGCGTCAGCTGCTCGATCCGCGGGGGCAGCGGGGTGGCGTCCGGCGGCGGGAGGTCCTTGGGCTTGCTGGCCGGCACCGACGCGCCGTCCACGACCGGGGCCTCGACGGCGGTCAGGGCCTCGCGCACCGAGGGGACGTCGGAGGGGACCGCCCGGCGCTCGCCGGGACGGGGCGGGCGCCCGGTCTCCTCCACGGCGGCGTCGGTGATGGCGGCCTGCTCGAACGCCTCGTCCCCCACGCGGGCGGCCGCCTCCTGCGCCTCCTGCGCGGCGGCCTTGCGCCCGCGGCGGCGCGGCGGGGCGTCCTCCCCCTCCCCCGGCCCGGCCTCGACCGCCCGGGCCGCGCGCTGGCGGGCCAGCGCCGAGGCGGGCAGGTCGCGCCGGTCCTCGCGCGAGGCCCGCGGAGCGGGGGCGGGACGGTGCGGGTGGTGGGTCAGCCGCTCGTACGCCTCGCGCAGCCGGGAGGGGATGGCGTGCACGGGGGTCGCGGTGAGCACCAGGACGCCGAAGAAGCCCAGGAGCACCAGGATCGGGACCACGACCCACCCGGTCAGCGCCGTCGTGAGGGGTCCGGCGACGAGGAACCCCAGCATCCCGCCGGAGTCGGTGACGGCTCCGGCGCCCTCGGGCCCGGTGGGCGAGGGCGCGCCGGTGGCCAGGTGCACCAGTCCGGCCGTGGCCAGCGTCAGCGCCGCCGAGCCGACGACGGCCCGCGTGGTGGTCTGGGTGTGGTCGGGGTGGCGCAGCAGGTGCACGGCCAGCCCGACGAGGACGACGGGCAGCACCAGGGCGACCTCGCCGAACGTGCCGGCGACCACGGTGTGGATCACCGCGCCCGCCCGGCCCGGCAACCCCCACCACTCCCGGGCGGCGACGACGATGGCCAGGGCGAGCAGGGCGAAGCCGGCGCCGTCGCGGCGCAGCTCGGGGTCCAGGTCGCGGGCCCCGGTGCCGATGCGGCGGGCGGCGCCACCGACGACGTGGGCGCAGCCCATGTAGACGGCGGTCACGGCCCGCACGGGCCAGGAGGGGCCGGTGCTGACGGGGGCCCGCTTGGCGGGCGCCTTGGCCGAGGAGCGGTTGGCGGCGGGACGGGCACCCCGGGTGCCCGTGGAGCGGGCGGGGGCCCGGCCCCCGGCCGGGGCGGACTTCGTCGTGCCCTTGGTGCCACCTCGCGAACCGGTCGCC
This sequence comes from Kineococcus halophytocola, assembly GCF_041276425.1. Lineage (NCBI taxonomy): Bacteria > Bacillati > Actinomycetota > Actinomycetes > Kineosporiales > Kineosporiaceae > Kineococcus > Kineococcus halophytocola. The sequence goes on from NZ_JBGFTU010000003.1 coordinate 114,735, forward strand.
ACTGTGGAGGCCCCTCCCCTGCTGCTGCTGCGCGTCGTGCGCTGGGTCGTGCGCTGGTCGCTGCGCTGGGTCGCCCCCCGGGTGGCCATGCGGTCACCGTACCGGGACGCGGGTGCGCCGACCGGGCGAGCACCCGGCCGCGCCCCACCCTCTCCCGCCCGGCACCGGCACCGCCGCCGACACGCCGCAGGCTCCCCGCCGGACCGGCCGGGACGGGCCGGGCCCGGACCGACAGACTGACCGCGTGCCCCCGCTGACCACCGCCGACCGTGGCCGTCTCGTCGGCATCGACCTGGCCCGCGCCGTCGCGGTCGTGGGGATGATGGCCGTCCACGTCCTGCCCGGGGAGGAGGCGCCGGGGACCGCGGGGGTCCTGCACTCCCTGGCCCACGGCCGCGCCTCGGGGTTGTTCGCCGTGCTGGCGGGGGTCTCCCTGGGGCTGTCCACCCGCCGTGACGAGCGCGACCGCGCCGCGGGCCGGGCCTCGGTCGCCGTCCGGGGACTGCTCGTGGCCCTCGTCGGGCTGCTGCTGGTGGACGTCGGCAGCCGGGTCGCGGTGATCCTGCCCTACTACGGGGTGGCCTTCGTCGTCGTGCTGCCGTTCCTGTGGTGGCCCGCCCGCCGGCTGGCGGTCCTGGGGGTGGGGTGGCTGGCGCTGGCCCCGCTGCTGTCGTTCGCGGTGCGCCGCGCGGCGGACCTGGGCCCGCAGTTCGAGCAGCCCACGCTGGCGTGGCTGGTGCGGCCGGCGGAGCTGCTGGAGACGCTCACGCTGACGGGGTACTACCCGGTCGTGGGCTGGGCGGGGTACCTCGTGCTGGGTCTGGCCCTGTCGCGGGTGGACCTGCGCACCGGCGCCGGGGCGCTGCGGGTGCTGGGGGCCGGGGCCGTGCTGGCCGCGCTCGGGTGGCTCGGCAGCGGCGCGCTGCTGGGACCCGGCGGGGGTGCGGCGGTGCTGCGGCCGCTCACGGGGGTGCCCGGACCGGCCGGCACGGACTTCCACGGCACCGTCCCGACGGACTCGTGGTGGTGGCTGGCCGTCGTCGCGCCGCACTCCGGGACGCCGTTCGACCTGCTGCACACGGCCGGGACCGGTCTGCTCGTCATCGGGGGTGCCTGCCTGCTGCCGACGGTCCTGACGCGGTTCCTCGCCCCGGTGGCCGCCCTGGGCAGCATGCCGCTGACGGTCTACACCGGGCACGTGCTGGCGCTGGCCGGGACGACGGACCACTCCCTGCGACTGCTGGCCCTGCACGTCCTCGTGGCGTGCGCGGCGGCGACGCTGTGGCGCCTGACGCTGGGGCGGGGTCCGCTGGAGGACGTCGTGAGCGCGCTCGCCGGCCGGGCGGCCAGACCGCTGCGCCGGTGACGCCGGCACCGGGTGGGCCGGTGTCAGCCGGTCACCGGCCCGGGTCCCCCGCGTGCGCCCACTCCCCCGAGGCGATCTGCAGCACCTCCCCGTCCCGGCCGCTGCGCCGGGTCACCCACTGGGCCCGACCCGGGACGCGGTGCTCGAACCGTGCCCCGTGCACGACGGTCCCCTCCTCGGCGGGTCCGGACAGGAGCAGGGCGGGGGCGCCGACCTCGCGCAGGTGGCGCGGGAAGCCGTGCAGGAGGGCGGCGGCCGCTCCCCCGGAGGTGCGGGCCACGACGAGGTGGAGCCCGACGTCGCCCGCGACGGCGAGCAGGTCCCGCAGTGGCGCCAGCGGGTCCTGCGAGCTCATGGCGAGCGGTTCCAGGTCGACGACGACGACGAGGGCGCGCACCGGTCCACCAGCTGCCGTCGCGCAGTTGCTCACGGGTGACGTCGGGGCCGGGCAGGCGCCGGGCGAGGCGTTCGGCCAGGCCCGCGACGATGCGCAGCTCCTCGGGGCTGAACCGGTCAACGGCCCCGTCGAGGACCGCCCGCAGGGCCGTCGTCTCCCTGTCAAGGCCCGGGTTTGCTGGAGACCTCCGAGCAACACCCTGGAGAGGGTGGTGGTCTCCGTGGCTGCTTCCAGGAAGTACCCCGACGAACTGCGTGAGCGCGCGATCCGACTGGCGCTGGACGCCCGCCGCGACCCCGCCACCCGCACCGGGGCCTCGGGACGGATCGAGGACCACCTCGGCACCAACCCCGGAACACTGCGCAACTGGGTCGTCCAAGCCGAGGTCGATGCCGTCGACCGGCCCGGGACGAGCACCGATGACACCGCTCGCCCGGCCGAGCTGGAGAAGGAAGTGCGCGAGCTGCGCCGCGCGGATGAGATCCTTCGCCGGGCGTCGGCTCTCCTCTCGGTAGAGCTCGACCGCCCCACCCGCTGACCAGCCAGGAGATCGTCGAGTTCATCGACGCCAACGAGGACGAGCTCGGCGTCGAGCCTGGGAGCTGCCGCTGGCAGCGGCGTCTGCCGGGAACTGCAGGTCGCGCCGAGCACCTACTACGCCGCCCGCAGCAGACCACCATCAGCGCGAGCGGTGTCCGACCAGGCGGCGTTGATCGAGATCGACCAGGTCCACCAGGACAACCTGCGGGTCTACGACGCCCGGAAGCTGGACGCGGCGATCGACCGGCAGCGCGCCGCCTAGGCCCCAGCCGGTCAGTCCGCGGCCCGGATCGCCCGCTGCGCCGTCGAACGACTCACGGAAGTCACCGGCCTGCACGGGCTGCGCCGAGGCGGCGAACCACCCCGGACCACGGTTTCTGGCCCGGCCGACAACCGACCGGACCTGGTCGAACGCGACTTCACCGCCGAACTCCCCGACCGCCTCCGGGTCGCCGACGTCCTCCCGGCGCCAGGGCGCTGGGAGGTGCCCCCACCCCCATCCGCACCTGCTCAGGGTGGGTGTGCGCCGCGTTCGTCCAGGACGTCTGCACCCGCCGCATCCTCGGGTGGCAGCCCCGGGTGTCACCGCTGACCGTCTGCGCACCGAACTGGCCTTGGACGCCGCGCAGATGGCGTTCTGGATTCGTCGCCGCGAGGGGGCGGACCTGGCCGGGTTGAAGCACCACTCGGACGAAGGGTCTCACCACGTCGCGATGCGCCACACCCGAGAACCTGGCCGCCGAGGGCGCCGTCGCCTCGGTCGGCTCCACCGGTGACTCCTACGACAACGCGATGGCCGAGGCGTTCAACCCGTTGTTCGAGGCCGAGTGCACCCGCAACCCGCACCTACCCGGCCGCGGGGCTCTCGGCGGGGTCTGGACGACGTCGAGCGGGCCGTCGCCGGCTACGTCGAGTGGTACGGCACCCGCCGGCTGCACGGCGAACTCGGCATGGTCCCGCCGGTCGAGTTCCAGGCCCAGTTCGAGATCACGGCCAGCGCGGAGGTCACCGCCGCCTGGGTGTTGCTCCACACCCTCCGTGAAACCCGGGCCTTGACAGGAGAACCGCCCAGCCCCCTCGCCCGGACACCGACGGGGACGGACGGCGGTGGGGCGGGGCTGAGGAGTCCGTCGATGACCGTCGTGACCACGTGACCCGCCGGCACGGGTCGACCACCCGCACCGGGGCTGAGTGCGCACCGGTGCAGCGGAGTTCCGCACGGGGAGTGAGCCCCGGGTGCGACCGGGCCCGGACCGCGGCGACTCGCGCGGACGACGACGGTTCCCGGGGCGACCTCGTCCGGCACCTGCCGCGCCGCACGCGGTGAGCCGCCCGCGTCGCTCCACCACCCGCCGCACCGGCGCCCGGGGGGTTCGGACGTTCGGGGGTTCGGGGTTCCCACCTGTCAGGGGGTGGCGGTAGACCGGTGGCGGGCCACGCGCTCCAGCAGCCCCGGCGCCTCGCCCGCCGCAGCGGGGTCCGCGTCACCGGAGGTGGCGGCCACGTGCCGCCCCGCCGCGGACCCGTCCCCGTCGTGGGGACCGTCCGCACCGGGCCCGGTGACCCGGACCTCGATGCGGACCTCCCCCGGCGCGGGGGCCGAGACCTCCCCCGTCACCGTCACCGGGTCGGGCCACGGGACGTGGACGGTCACCGAACCGGTGGGCGGGTCGATCCCGGCGGGCAGCTCGACGGTGCCGGACAGCAGCTCCCGCCCACCAGCCGCGGGCGGCGGGGGGACCGGGGCGGGGCTCAGGCGCGGCGCAGGACCCGGAACCGGCGGCTCGGGCTGCGGCGGCGCGGGACTGGCCGGCGCGGGACTGGCCGGCGCAGGACTGGGCGCGGCGGGACTGATCGGGGCAGGACTGGGCGGGGCAGGACGGGGCGGGGCGGGGCGCGGCGGGGCCGGTCGCGCGCTCGGCGTCACGGTGGCGGGCCCCCGGCCCGCGGGGTCGACCAGCGGGCGGGAGGACGTCACCCCGGCCCCGGCGGCGGGGGCGTCGTGCGCCGGCGCGAGGGCCGGGGACGGCGGGGTCACCGGTGTCGACGTCACGGGCGCGGGCGGGACGACGGCCGGCGGGGCGATCAGGGGCGAGGCGAGGGCCGGCGGGGTGAGGGCCGGCAGGGCGGACGGTGCGGGTGCCGCCGCCGGACCCACGGCAGCACCCGGCGCGTGGTCGGTCCCGCCGACCAGCGCGACTCCCCCGAGCACGCCGAGGGAGACGGTCAACCCGGCGGCCACGACACGGGCGGGGCGGGACCCGAGGAGACCTCCCGTGGAGTGCCGTGGGGAGTAGGCAGCCTCCGACCGGGCACGACGAAGCGTCTGCACGGCGTGAACCTAGCACCCGTGGTCGCAGACCGTAGTCCTACCGACACGATTCCGCAGACGCGGGGCAGGGAGGTCGGCGCCGCCCCCGGCCACCACCCCGCGCAGCGCGGCGGCGCAACCGCCCCCCACGAGCGGGAGGCGGCTGCGCCGGGGAGTGCGGGCGTCAGGCGGTGACGACGACCGGCACGATCATCGGCCGGCGGCGGTGGGTCTGGGACACCCAGGTCCCCACGGTGCGCCGGACGATCTGTTGCAACTGGTAGGTGTCCACCGGGCCGGTGGACGCCTCGTTGAGCGCGTTCTCCACGCGCTTGCGGATGGCGTTGAACCGGTCGTCGCCGTCGCCGATGAACCCGCGGGCGTTGAACTCCGGGCCCGAGACGACCTTGCCGGTGACCGAGTCGACCGCGACGAAGATGGAGATGAACCCCTCCTCGCCGAGGATGCGGCGGTCCTTGAGGTCGGCCTCGGTGATCTCCCCGACGCTGGACCCGTCGACGTAGACGTAGCCGACGGGGACGGCCCCGACGATGCTCGCCCTCCCCTCGACGAGGTCGACGACGACGCCGTCCTCGGCGATGACGACGCGCTCGCGCGGAACGCCCGTCTTGACGGCCAGTTCCGCGTTGGCCAGCAGGTGGCGGTACTCACCGTGCACCGGCATGACGTTGCGGGGCTTGAGGATGTTGTAGCAGTAGAGGAGTTCCCCGGCGCTGGCGTGCCCGGAGACGTGGATCTTCGCGCTCTGCTGGTGCACGACCGTCGCCCCGAGGCGGGCCAGGCCGTTGACGACCCGGTACACCGAGTTCTCGTTGCCCGGGATGAGGGAGGAGGCCAGGATCACCGTGTCCCCCGCGTCGATCGCGATGCGGTGGTCGCGGTTGGCCATGCGCGACAGGGCCGCCATGGGCTCGCCCTGCGACCCGGTGCACATGAGCACGACGCGGTCCTCGGGCAGGTCGTCGACCTGCTTGAGGTCGATGAGCAGGTTCTTCGGGACCGTCAGGTACCCCAGGTCCGCCGCGATGCCCATGTTGCGGACCATCGAGCGGCCCACGAGGGCGACCTTGCGCCCGTGCGCGTCCGCGGCGTTGAGCACCTGCTGCACCCGGTGCACGTGCGAGGCGAACGAGGCGACGATGATGCGCTTCTCGGCGCGGCCGAACAACTGCTCCAGCACCGGGCCGATGTCGCGCTCGGGGGCGGTGAACCCGGGCACCTCGGCGTTGGTGGAGTCGACGCAGAACAGGTCCACGCCCTCGTCACCGAGGCGGGCGAACGCGTTGAGGTCGGTGATCCGGTCGTCCAGCGGCAACTGGTCCATCTTGAAGTCGCCGGTGTGCAGGACGAGCCCGGCCGCCGTGCGGATCGCGACGGCCAGGGCGTCGGGGATCGAGTGGTTCACCGCGATGAACTCGCACTCGAACGGCCCGAGCTGTTCCTTCTGCCCCTCGCGCACCGCGTGCGTGTACGGCTTGATGCGGTGTTCCTTGAGCTTGGCCTCGATGAGGGCCAGCGTGAGCTGGGACCCCAGCAGGGGGATGTCCGGGCGCAGCTTCAGCAGGTACGGGACGGCCCCGATGTGGTCCTCGTGCCCGTGCGTCAGCACGAGCGCGACGATGTCGTCGAGGCGGTCGGCGATGGGCCCGAAGTCGGGCAGGATCAGGTCGACACCGGGCTGGTGGTCCTCGGGGAACAGGACACCGCAGTCGACGACGAGGAGCTTGCCCTCGTGCTCCAGGACGGTCATGTTGCGCCCGACCTCGCCCAGGCCACCGAGGCCGTAGACGCGCAAGGCGCCCTTCGGCAGCGGCGGCGGGGACGTCAGTTCGGGGTGGGGGTGGCTCATGCGGCTCCTCCTGCGGCGCGGGGCCGCGACGGTCGGTCGGGTGGGGCGGGGTTCTTCAGGCGCCGGGGGCCGCGGTCAGCCCGGCCAGCTCCAGGTCGGCGCGGACGGCCTCGACCTCCTGGGCGGTCGCGGCCAGCAGCGGCTGGCGCACGGTGCGCCCGGCCAGGACACCGGTCGCCTCGAGCGCGGCCTTGACGGCCACGGCGCCCTGGGTGCGCGTCATGATCCCGCGGACGGCGGGCAGCAGCTGGGCGTTCAGGCGGCGCGCCGTGAGCAGGTCACCGGCGTCGACGGCGGCGATCATGCGGGCGTACTCGCGGCCGGCGACGTGGCTGACCACGGAGACGATGCCGGACCCGCCGAGGGCCAGCAGCGGCAGGTTGAGCGCGTCCTCACCGGAGTAGTAGGCCAGGTCGGTGCGGGCCAGCACCTGCGAGGTGCCGTACAGGTCGCTCTTGGCGTCCTTGACGGCGACGATCCGGTGGTGCTCGGCGGCCCGGACCAGGGTCTCGGTCGCGATCGGCACCCCCGAGCGGCCGGGGATGTCGTAGAGCATCACCGGCAGGCCGGTGGCGTCGGCGACCGTCTCGAAGTGGGCCAGGACCGCGGCCTGCGGGGGCTTGTTGTAGTAGGGCGTCACCACGAGCAGGCCGTGCGCGCCCGCCTTCTCGGCGGCGCGGGCCAGCTCCACGGTGTGCCGGGTGTCGTTGGTGCCCACACCGGCGACGACGGTGGCCCGGTCCCCCACGGCGTCCAGGACCGTGCGCAGCAGCGCGTCCTTCTCCTGGTCGGAGGTGGTGGGCGACTCCCCCGTGGTGCCGCTGACGACGAGGCCGTCGTGGCCGGTGTCGACGAGGTGCCCGGCCAGCGCGCCCGCGGCGGCCAGGTCCAGGGAGCCGTCGGGCCGGAAGGGGGTGACCATCGCGCTCAGCACCGTCCCGAACGGACGGGGAGGCTGTGCTGCGGTGGCGGTCGGCATGGGCCGAGGTTACCGCGACGGGCGCGGCCACCGGCCCACCGCTCGCGCCGCGCGGGGCGGGGCGTGCCGAGGTGGACGGACGTGGGCGGACGTGGACTGACGTGGGCGGACCCGGTCGCTGCCCGCTCGGGGGTCCGGGCAGCGACCGGGTCCTGAGGTGGTCATCGGGGCCGGGCCCGTCCGCGTTACAGCGCCGGGCTCAGACCAGGACGACCCGCAGCCCCTCGCCCTCCTCGCGCACCCGCACCGCCGACAGCAGCGGGACGACGAGGTCGGCGTCCAGCGGGCCCTCGGGGTGGGTCGTGCGGACGGCGAGGGTCGCGCACCCGGCCGCCCGCGCCGCGGCCAGCCCGGCGGGGGCGTCCTCCACGACGAGGCAGTCGGCCGGGTCCAGGCCCAGCCGCTGCGCGCCCAGCAGGAAGCAGTCCGGGGCCGGTTTGCCCCGCACGACGTCGTCGAAGGTGACGAGCACGGACGGCTCGGCCAGCCCGGCGGCGTGCCGGCGGGCGTCGGCCAGCGGCGCCGAGCACGACGTGACGAGGGCCCACCGGCGCGGGGGCAGCCCGGCCAGCAGGTCGCCCACGCCCGGCAGCTGCACGACGCCGTCGACGTCGCCCACCTCCAGCTCCAGGATGCGCGCCGCGGCCGCGGCGGCGGCCTCGGGGCCGACGAGGTCGGCGACGATCTCCGGGGCCGGGCGGCCGTGCCCGTGGGCCCGCAGCAGGGCCTCGCCGCTGACCCCGTGCTCCACCGCCCACGTCGTCCAGCACCGCTCGATGGCGCGGGTGGAGTCGACCAGCGTGCCGTCCATGTCGAACAGGACGGCGGCGAAGGTGCGCTCCAGGACACGCTCGGGCGCGGTGCCCCCGGTCGCGGGGGGCGGGTCGGCGGCAGGACGGGTCTCCACCCGCGGCACCCTACGACCCGCTCCCCGTGCCGGACGGGGCGGCGGGACGGGCGGCGGGGCGGGGCGGACCGGGGCGGGTCAGGGCAGCAGGACGATCCGGCCCCGCCGGTGCGGGCGCTCGGCGGTGGTGAAGGCCTCCACGACGTCGGTGAGCGCGAACGCCTGGGCGATCGGCACGTGCAGCCGCTCGGTCGCGACGAGGTCGACGAGCTCGGCCAGCACCTGCGCCCGCGCCGGGCCCGCCGGCCCGAACTCCAGGTCGGCCTCCAGCGGCAGCGTGGCCACGCACCGCTCGGCGCGGACCGCGAGCGCCTCGGCGAGGTGCTCCACGTCGGCGCCGGTGGTGTCCACGAGCACGTCGACCCGGCCGGCCCGCTCGTGCACGGCCCGGGCCAGGGCACCGGCGTCGGCGGGTTCGACCGCGTCCGCGCCGTGGGCGTGCAGCCAGTCGTGGTGCACGGCGTCGGCGACGCCGACGACCCCGGCCCCGCACAACCGGGCGAGCTGGACGACGAGGGTGCCGACGTCGGAGGCCGCGCCGACGACGAGGACGACGTCGCCGTCGCGCACGCCGGTGGACTCCACGCACGTCCAGGCCGTCACGCCCGCCACGTACAGGGCGCCGGCGACCTCCCAGGACACGCCCGCGGGCTTGGCGACCAGGGAGCCCTCCGGGACCACGACGACGTCGGCGTGACCGCCCTGGGCCGAGCTGAAGCCGAGCACCTCGTCCCCGACGTCGACGCGGCTCACGCCGGCGCCGGTGCCGGTGACGACCCCGGCGAACTCCGAGCCCGTGGCCGCCGGGAAGGCCCGCGGGTACAGCTCGGCCAGCGCCCCCTCGCGGGCGGCGGACTCCCCGGCCGTCACGCCCGAGGCGCGGACGGTGACCTGGACCTCCCCCGGTCCGGGCTGGCGGGTGGGGACGTCGACGACGCGCAGGACGTCCGGACCGCCCCACCGCTCGAAGCGGACCTCTCTGCTCACGCGCGCAGCCTGTCCCGAACGCGTGGGCGGGGCAAGCCTGTGCTGTGCTGGTCGGGTGACCCGCGACCGCGCCGTCCGCCGTCCGCACCCGCGCACCCGCCGCGGTGTGCCGGAGCGGGCACCGTGCGTCGCCCCCGCGGCCTGGGCGCCGCGGGGCCCGGGCACCGCCGACTGACCCGGACGGGGGAATCCGGGGCCGGGGACTGCGCCGTCGGGGCCCCGGTACCGATCACCACTCGTCAGCTCTGACCACCTGCAACCGGCCGGGTGTCCGCTCCACCGCCTGGAAGTGGTGCCTCGTGGCCGACCCCACCGTCGAGCGACCCCCTCCCGCCCCGGCGACGACGTTCCCGTCCGCGCGCCTGCTGGGTGCCGCCGCGCGCCCGTTCGTCGCCGCCCTCGCCGTGCTCGGGGTGCTGGCCCTGCTCTGGCCCGGGCACGCCGAGGCCGCCGCGCGGACCGGGGGCGCCGCGCTCGTCCTGGCCGTGCTGGACGAGCGGGTCCGGCGGGTGGCGGCGGAGCGGGACGTGTGGCGCTGGTTCCGCGCCGGCGCCCTCGTCGTGACGGCCGGGTCGGCGCTGGACCTGCTCGCCGGTGTCCCGGCCGCGCTGACCGGCGCGGGCCTGATCGGCTGCGCCCTGCTGTACCGGGGCCTGATCGTGTGGAACCGCGCGCGCACCCGCACGGCCGACCCCGGTGACTGGCTCAACGGCGTCAGCGCCATCGTGGCGGTCGTGGCCGTGGCCGACCTGGTCCTGGCCGCCGCCGGGGTGCCGGTGCCGCAGGTCCTGGACCTGCAGCCGGCCCTGGTCGGTGCGGCGGCCCTGTTCGTCGTCCTGGGCACCACGCTCACCGTCGCGGGCATGGCGGCGCTGCTCACCGACGTGCGGCCCTGGCTCATCGCCGCCGGGACGACCGCGGCGCTCGCCGGTCAGGTGCTGGCCGTGACGGGGCGGCCGGGGTGGGTCGTGCCCGGCGCCGGGGTCCTGGCCCTGGGGGTGGGGGTCGCCGCCCGGCTGCCGGTGCGCCCGGTCCGGCCCCAGCCGGCCACGACGCAGTCGGTGACGGTGGGGGCCTTCGTCGTGCTGCTGGCCGGGGTGGCGGTCCTGGCGGTGGCGACCCGGTTGCCGCCGGAGACGACGACGCCGGCGGTCCTGTGGGCGGCGGCGGCCGTCGTGGGCGTCAGCTTCCGCGTCGTGCACCTCATCCGGGACCTGGCCCTGCTGGCGGTCCGTCAGCAGGAGGCCCTGACCGACGAGCTCACCGGGCTGGCCAACCGGCGCGCCTTCGACCGGGCGCTGGCCGAGCCGGCGCGCGGACGGGCGCTGCTCGTGCTGGACGTCGACCGCTTCAAGGAGGTCAACGACCGCTTCGGCCACCACGCCGGGGACCGGCTGCTCGCCGCGGTGGCGACCCGGCTGGCCTCGGCGGTCCCGCCCGGTGTCCTGCTGTGCCGGCTGGGCGGTGACGAGTTCGCCGTCCTGGCCCCCGGCCTGGGGCAGGAGGCGGCCGTGGGCCTGGGCCACGTCCTGCGCCGCGCGGCGGGTGCCGACGGGCGGCGCACGAGCGTCAGCGTCGGGGTGGCGGCCGGGCTGGTCGACGGGCTGGTCGACGGGCTGGTCGACGGGGTGACCGACGGGGTGACCGGCGGGGTGACCGGCGGGGTGACCGGCGGGGTGACCGGCGGGGTGGGTGCGGGCGGGGAGCTGTTCCGGCGGGCCGACACCGCCATGTACCAGGCGAAGGCGACCCGGTCCGGCGTCCGGCTCTACGACGCCGACCTCGACGCGTCCGCGCGCCGGCGGGCCGGTCTGGCCGACGACCTGCACGGGCTGTGGCGCGAGGGGACCCTGGAGCAGCTGGAGGTCTTCTACCAGCCGCAGGTGGCGCTGGCCGACGGGTGCGTGCGGGGGGTGGAGGCCCTGGTGCGCTGGCGCCACCCCGACCTCGGGCTGCTGTCGCCGGCCGCGTTCCTGGAGGTCGTGCAGGACGAGGGGCTGTCGGGGCCGCTGACCGTCCACGTGCTGCGCACGGCCGCGGCCGACGCGGTGCGGTGGCGCGCGGCGGGCTGGCCGGACCTGTCGGTCTCGGTCAACCTGTCGGCGAGCTGCCTGCCCGACCCGGCGCTGCTGCCGCTGCTGGAGGACCTGCGCGCGGGCGGTCTGCCCGCGCACGCCCTCGTCCTGGAGGTGACCGAGTCGGCGCTGGTGCAGGACGGGGACGCCGGGCTGGACCTGTGCCACACCCTGCGGCACCTGGGGTTCGGGCTGAGCATCGACGACTACGGGACGGGCTACTCCTCCCTGGCCCACCTCAGCGACCTGCCGGCCACGGAGCTGAAGGTCGACCGGTCCTTCACGCAGCGGCTGCTGGGGGACGCCGGGGTGCACGCGATCGTGAGCGCGACCGTCGACCTGGCCCACCGGCTCGGGCTGCGGGTGGTGGCCGAAGGCGCCGAGGACGCCGCGACGGTGCAGGCGCTGCGGGAGCTGGGCTGCGACGACGTGCAGGGGTTCGTGCACGCCGGGCCCATGCCGGTGGGCGAGCTGCGGGCCTGGCTCGCCGCGCACCGCGCGGCACCGGTCCCGGCGCCGGTCCAGATCGCGGCCCGCGCCGCGGTGCGGGGCTGAGGGACACCGGGGTCAGCGGTCCCCGGCGGGCCACTCGCAGCGGAACCACGTGACCTTGCCGCGGCCGTCGGCGCCGGGGCGCGAACCCCAGGCGCTGGCCACCACGTCCACGAGCGCGACCCCGCGTCCCCCGGTGCTGTCCAGGTCCCGGGCGCGCACCCGGGGCGGCTCGGGGCTGCCGTCGTGGACGGCGACCGTGACGTGGCCGGGGGCGCACTCGACCTCGACCCGCACGGGTGGGGCACCGTGCACGACGGCGTTGGCCACGACCTCGGAGGTCAGCAGCTCCACGGCGTCGAAGACGTCCTCGCGCCCGGCCGCCCGCGGGCCCAGCTCGCGCCGGCACCGCTCCAGGGCCCACCGTCGCGCCACGGCGACCGCTCCGGGCTCGGAGGGCAGGGTCAGGTGGTCCGACGGCACAGGGGGTTCTCCTCGCTCGCCTGCGACGCGCCGGCGGGTTGCAGCGCGTGCCGACGACACGGGACCCGGCGACGACGTCCTCCACTGTGCCCCAGGTGGGGGCACCGGGCAATCACGGAGGGCAATCCAGGAGGGTCGTCGGGCGAGGGCGTCGGGCGAGGGACGGCACGGAGCGCGCGAGCCCGCGACGTCGCCGAGAGTGGGGGCATGAGCGAACCGCAACCCGACCCGCAGCCCGACCCGCAGCCCGACCCGCAGCCCGCCGCGACGGACCCCGACGCCGACCCCGGGCAGCTGAACCCCCGCGACACCCGCGCCACCGGCAGCGGGGACGGCGCGCGCGAGGACGACACCGGTCCCGGAGCCGACCCCGACGCCGACCCCGACGCCCTCAACCCCCCGGCGCCCGGGGCGGGCCCCCGCCCCTGACGGGTGGCGGCGCGGGTGGCCGCGCAGGTGGGGCGCGGCCGACCTGCGCGGGCGGGGGCGCCCTCCTAGGGTGCGGGACGTGCTGGGACTCCCTGACCACGTGACCGCGCTGCTGTTCGACCTCGACGGGGTCCTCACCGACACCGCCGCCGTCCACGACCGCGCGTGGACGACGACGTTCGACGCCTTCCTGCGCGCCCGCGCCGAGCACACCGGGGAGGAGTTCCGCCCCTTCGACCCCGAGGACGACTACGCCCGCCACGTCGACGGCAAACCCCGCGCCGACGGGGTGCGCGACTTCCTCGCCTCGCGCGGGATCACGTTGCCGGAGGGGTCGGCGGACGACCCCGCCGACCAGGCCTACGGGGACACCACGGTCGCCGGCCTGGGCAACCGCAAGAACGAGGACCTGCTGCGGCGCATCGAGACCGACGGCGTCGAGGTGTACGAGGGGTCGCGGCGCTACCTGCGGGCCGCCCGCGAGGCCGGCCTGCGCCGCGCCGTCGTCTCCTCCAGCGCCAACACCCGGCGGGTCCTGGAGGTGACCGGGCTGGGCGAGTTCGTCGAGGCCCGGATCGACGGGGTCACCCTGCGCGAGCAGGACATCGCCGGCAAGCCCGCGCCCGACAGCTACCTGGCCGGGGCCCGTGCGCTGGGGGTCGAGCCCGGGCGGGCGGCGGTGTTCGAGGACGCGCTGTCGGGGGTGCGGGCCGGCCGCGCCGGGGGTTTCGGCGCCGTCGTGGGGGTCGACCGGGCCCCGGGGCGGGCCGGGCACGCCGAGGCGCTGCGCGAGCACGGGGCGACGGTCGTCGTCACCGACCTGGCCGACCTGCTCGAGACGTCGTCGTGATCACCCAGGACACCTTCCCCGTCGAACCCTGGCAGGTCCGCGAGACGCAGCTCGTGCTGGACCTGCTGGGGTCCTCCGAGTCGGTGTTCGCGCTGTCCAACGGCCACCTGGGGTTCCGCGGCAACCTGGACGAGGGCGAACCGCACGCCCTGCCGGGGACCTACCTGAACTCCTTCCACGAGGACCGGCCGCTGCCCTACGCCGAGGCCGGGTACGGCTACCCCGAGGTGGGGCAGAGCGTCGTCAACGTCACCGACGGCAAGCTCGTCCGGCTCCTGGTCGACGACGAGCCCTTCGACGTGCGCTACGGCACGCTGCTCTCGCACGAACGCGTCCTGGACCTGCGGGCCGGCACGCTGGTCCGCACGGTGGACTGGTGCTCCCCGGCCGGCAAGCGCGTGCGGGTGCGCTCCACCCGGCTGGTCTCGTTCGTGCAGCGCGCCTGCGCCGCGGTCGAGTTCGTCGTCGAGGCCGTCGGGGAACCGGTCCGGGTCACGCTGCAGTCGGAGCTGGTGGCCAACGCCGCGATGCCCGAGCAGTCCGGGGACCCGCGGGTGGCGGCGGTGCTGCGCTCGCCGCTGCAGGCCGTGGAGAGCGACGGCGGGACGGCCGGGGCCACGCTGGTGCACCGCACCCGCTCCACCGGGCTGCAGATGGCCGCCGGCATGGAGAACCACGTGCAGGCCCCCGGACGGACCGACCTGGACACCCACACCGCCGACGACTGGGCCCGCACGACCGTCGTGTCGAGCCTGGAGCCCGGGCAGGAGCTGCGGCTGACGAAGTACCTGGCCTACGGCTGGTCGGCGCTGCGCTCCACGCCGGCGCTGCGCGACCAGGTCGCCGGCGCGCTCTCCGGTGCCCGGTTCACCGGGTTCGCGGGGATGCTGGCCGAGCAGCGCGCCTACCTCGACGACTTCTGGGACGCCGCCGACGTGCAGGTCGAGGGGGACGCCGAGGTCCAGCAGGCCGTGCGGTTCGCGCTGTTCCACGTCCTGCAGGCCGGGGCGCGGGCCGAGCAGCGCGGCATCGCGGCCAAGGGGCTGACCGGCCCGGGCTACGACGGGCACGTCTTCTGGGACACCGAGGCCTACGTGCTGCCGGTGCTCACGTACACGGCCCCGCAGGCCGTGGCCGACGCCCTGCGCTGGCGCGCGCGCACGGTCGACGCGGCGCGGCAGCGGGCCGGTGAGCTCGGGCTGCGGGGGGCCGCCTTCCCCTGGCGGACCATCCGCGGCCAGGAGTCCAGCGGGTACTGGCCGGCCGGCACCGCGGCGTTCCACGTCAACGCCGACATCGCCGCCGCGGTGGAGCGGTACCGGGTGGTGACCGGCAGCGAGGACCTGGAGACCGACGGGGGGCTGCTCGTCCTCGTCGAGACCGCACGGCTGTGGATGTCGCTGGGGCACCACGACGCGCGGGGGCACTGGCACGTGGCCGGGGTCACGGGCCCGGACGAGTACACCGCGGTCGTGGTGGACAACGTCTTCACCAACCTCGCCGCGGCGCAGAACCTGCGGGTGGCCGCGCAGGCGTGCGGCCGCCACCCCGACCTGGCCCGGTCCCTGGGGGTGGACCTGGAGGAGCAGGCCGCGTGGCGGGACGCGGCCGCCGCGGTCACCGTGCCCTACGACGAGGACCTGCGCGTGCACCAGCAGTGCGAGGGGTTCACCCGGCGCCCGGAGTGGGACTTCGAAGCGCACCGGGAGTACCCGCTGCTGCTGCACTCCCCCTACTTCGACCTCTACCGGCGCCAGGTCGTCAAGCAGGCCGACCTGCAGATGGCGCTGTTCTGGTTCCCCGACGCGTTCAGCGCGCAGGACAAGGCCCGCGCGGTCGACTACTACGAGCGGCGCACCGTGCGGGACTCCTCGCTGTCGGCTGCGGTGCAGGCGATCACGGTGGCCGAGGTCGGGCACCTGGACCTGGCCCACGACTACGTCTACGAGGCCGCGACCGTGGACCTGCGCAACCTGCACCACAACACCGGCGACGGGTTGCACATCGCCTCCCTGGCCGGGACGTGGCTGGCGCTGGTGCACGGCCTCGGCGGGATGCGCGACTCCGGCGGCACCCTGCGGTTCGACCCGCACCTGCCCCCGGGGCTGAGCCGGTTGCGGTTCACCGTGCGCTGGCGGGCGGCCAAGCTGTGCGTCGACGTCACCGGGACGGAGGTGACGTACACCGTGCGCGACCACGGGTCCAGCATCGACCTGCGCCACGGCGAGGAGGAGCTGACCGTGCGGTCCGGGCAGCCGGTGACGCGGCCGGTGACGCCCCTGGCCCCCCTGCTGCCCCGACCCCGGCAACCAGCCGGGCGCGCCCCGCGCCACCGCGACCCCACCGGGTGAGCCCGGGCGTCGGGCGCGGTGACCGGTGACCCACCCCGTCAGGACGGCGAGCGGTGCAGCTTCACGGCGTGGCGGGCCGCGGCCCGCCCGCGGCGACGGTCCCCGGCCGCGTCGTAGGCCATCGCGAGGCGGTACCAGGCCCCCGCGTCCTGCGGGGACGCCTCGACCTCGGCCCGGGCCTGCTCCCAGGCGCGCGCGCCCGCGGCCCGGTCGATGCGCCCGGCCGCGGTGCGGTCGAGGTCGTCCAGCGGCAGCTCCCCGCGCGCGGCGAGCTCGCGGCCCAGCCGCTCGGTCGCCAGCCCGAACAGCAGCTCGCGCACCACGGCCCACAGCCCCACGAGCGGCAGCAGGAACAGGGCGATCCCCAGGAGGACGCCCGCCCACTGCCCGGTCCGGATCAGCTCGTAGCCCAGGCGGCCGAGGAAGACGAAGTAGAACAGCAGCGCGGCGACGCTCACCGCGACGACGACCTTGGTGCGCACGCCCGCCGCTCCCCCGTCAGCCCAGGTCGAGGTAGTGCTCGAGACCGACCGTCACACCCGGCCGGGAGGCGACCTGACGGACCCCCACGAGCAGACCGGGCATGTAGGCGGCCCGGTCGTAGGTGTCGTCGCGCAGGGTCAGGGTCTCCCCCGGACCGCCGAGGACGACCTCCTGGTGCGCGGTCATCCCCCGCATCCGGACGGCGTGCACGTGGATGCCGTCGACGACCGCGCCGCGGGCCCCGGGCAGCTCCGTCGTCGTGGCGTCCGGCACCGCGCCGAGACCGGCCTCGGCGCGCGCGGCCGCGATGAGCCTAGCGGTGCGGATGGCCGAGCCGCTGGGGGCGTCGACCTTGTCCGGGTGGTGCAGCTCGACGACCTCGACGGACTCGAAGAACTTCGCGGCCTTGGCCGCGAGCTGCATGACGAGCACCGCGCCGATGCCGAAGTTCGTCGCGATGAGGACGTTGCGGTCCGCCGCCCGCGCCCACTGCTGCACCTGCGCCACGCGCTCGGGCGTGAACCCCGTGGTGCCGGTGACGACGTGCATCCCGTGGGCCAAGGCCCACTCGACGTTGCCCATGACCTGGTCGGGCACCGTGAGGTCGACGAAGACGTCGCTGCCGGCGGCCGCGGCCAGGTCGTCCCCGCGACCGAGCGCGGCGAGGAGGTCGAGGTCGGGCGCGGCCTCGACGGCGGCGACGGCGAGCGAACCCATCCGCCCGCGCGCCCCCGCCACCGAGACCCGCACCGCAGCCGCGTCGGGGCTCGTCACTGCACGACCCCGGTGAAGCCGGTGTCGTCCCCGAAGGGACCGACCACGGTCACCGACCGCGGGCGGCGCAGCAGGTCGGCCGCCATCTCCTGCACCTGCTCGGCCGTGACCGAGCGGATGCGGGCCAGCACCGTGTCGACGTCGAGGAACTGCCCGTGGGTCAGCTCGGACTTGCCCAGGCGGTTCATCCGCGAGCCGGAGTCCTCCAGGCCCAGCACGAGACCGCCGGTGAGCTGACCGATCCCGCGGGCCAGCTCCTCGGCCTCCAGCGGCGTCTCCCCCAGCTCCACGAGCTCGGCGAGCATGAGGTCGCTGACCTGCGCGGCCTTGGCCGGGGAGCACCCGGCGTACAGGCCCACGTAACCGGAGTCGGCGTAGTTGGCGTTGAACGAGTACACCGAGTACGCCAGACCGCGCTTCTCGCGGACCTCCTGGAACAGCCGCGAGCTCATCCCGCCGCCCAGGACGGCGTTGAGCACCGACAGCGTGAACCGGCGCGGGTCGGTCGCGGTGATGCCCGTCATGCCGAGCAGGACGTGCGCCTGCTCGGTCTGGCGGTCCACGACGAGCGCGCGACCGCGGTCCAGACCGCCGGCCACCTCACCGCTGACCCGGCGCGGACGCGGGGCGGCCTGCCCGAGGTCACCCGCGGCGCGGTCCAGCTCGCGCTGCACCGTCGCCACGACCTCGTCGTGGTCCAGGCCGCCGGCGGCGGTGAACACGAGGGTGGAGGGCTGGTAGTGCTCGCGGTAGTGCGCCCACACGTCGTCGCGCCCGACGGCCCGGATGGTCTCGGGGGTGCCCCCGATGGGCCGGGCCAGCGGGTGCTCGCCCAGGACGAGCTCGGCGAAGCGCTCGTGCGCGACGTCACCGGGGTCGTCGTCGTTCATCGCCAGCTCCTCGAGGATGACCTCGCGCTCGCTGGTGAAGTCGTCGTCGTCCAGGACGGCGGAGGTGACCATGTCGGTCACGACGTCGATGGCCATCGGCAGGTCGGAGTCCAGGACCCGGGCGTAGTAGGTCGTGTGCTCCTTGCCGGTGGCGGCGTTGGCCTCCCCGCCGACGGCGTCGAAGGCCGAGGCGATGTCCATCGCGTCCCGGCGCTCGGTGCCCTTGAACAGCAGGTGCTCCAGGAAGTGCGTGGAGCCGAAGTGGCCCCTCGTCTCGTCGCGCGAGCCGACGCCGACCCAGCAGCCGATGCTCGCCGAGCGCTGGCCCGGCATGGCCTCGGTCAGCACGCGCGCACCGCACGGCAGGACCGTGCGCTGGACGAGGGCCCCGCCGGAGTCCGACAGGACGGTGGTAGCGGGAACCCCGCCGGCCGCCACGGTGGGCAGCTCGACGGGGTTCCCGGTCGGGTTCGACGTCACCTCAGGCGTCGGCCGTCTCGGCCGCGTCGGCGGAACCCTCGGCGGCCTCCTCGGCGACGACCGGCACGAGCGACAGCTTGCCGCGCGGGTCGATCTCGGCGATCTCGACCTGGACCTTCTGGCCCACCGAGACGACGTCCTCGACGTTGTCCACGCGCTTGCCGCCGGACAGCTTGCGCAGCTGGGAGATGTGCAGCAGGCCGTCCTTGCCGGGCATGAGCGAGACGAACGCGCCGAAGGTCGTCGTCTTGACGACGGTGCCGAGGTAGCGCTCGCCGACCTCGGGCATCGTCGGGTTGGCGATGGCGTTGACCGCCGCGCGGGCCGCCTCCGCCGAGGGACCGTCGACGGCCCCGATGAACACCGTGCCGTCGTCCTCGATGGAGATGTCGGCGCCGGTGTCCTCCTGGATCTGGTTGATCATCTTGCCCTTGGGCCCGATGACCTCGCCGATCTTGTCCACGGGGACCTTGACGGTGATGATGCGCGGCGCGGTCGGCGACATCTCGTCCGGGGTGTCGATGGCCTCGGCCATGACGTCCAGGATGTACAGGCGCGCGTCGCGGGCCTGGGTCAGCGCCCCGGCCAGGACCGAGGCCGGGATCCCGTCGAGCTTGGTGTCGAGCTGGATCGCGGTGACGAACTCCTTGGTGCCGGCCACCTTGAAGTCCATGTCCCCGAACGCGTCCTCGGCGCCGAGGATGTCGGTCAGCGCCGCGTACTGCGTCTGGCCCTCGACGGTGTCGGAGACCAGGCCCATGGCGATGCCGGCGACGGGGGCGCGCAGCGGGACACCGGCGTTGAGCAGCGACAGCGTCGAGGCGCAGACCGAGCCCATCGAGGTGGAACCGTTGGAGCCCAGCGCCTCGGAGACCTGGCGGATCGCGTAGGGGAACTCCTCGCGGGCCGGCAGGACGGGGACGATCGCGCGCTCGGCCAGGGCGCCGTGCCCGATCTCGCGCCGCTTGGGCGAGCCGACGCGGCCGGTCTCACCGGTCGAGTACGGCGGGAAGTTGTAGTTGTGCATGTAGCGCTTGCGCGTCACCGGGGACAGCGTGTCGAGCTGCTGCTCCATGCGGAGCATGTTCAGCGTGGTGACACCCAGGATCTGGGTCTCCCCGCGCTCGAACAGCGCCGAGCCGTGCACGCGGGGCAGGACCTCGACCTCGGCGGACAGCGTCCGGATGTCGGCCAGCCCGCGCCCGTCGATGCGGACCTTGTCCTTGAGGATGCGCTGGCGGATCAGGGCCTTCTGCACCGAGCGGTAGGCCGCGGAGACCTCCTTCTCGCGGCCCGCGAAGGCCTCGGCGAGCTCACCCTTGACGCGGTCCTTGATCTCGTCGATCCGGGTCTCGCGCTCCTGCTTGCCGGCGATGGCCAGCGCGGCGGCCAGCTCGGTCGCCGAGGCGTCGAAGACGGCCTGGTAGGTGTCCTCGGCGTAGTCGGGGAACAGCGGGAACTCCGCGGTCGGCTTGGCGGCCTTCGCGGCGACCTCGGCCTGGGCCTTGACGAGCTTGGCGATGTGCGGCTTGGCGGCCTCCAGGCCCTGGGCCACGACCTCCTCGGTGGGGGCGGTGGCGCCCTGGTCCTTGATGAGGTTCCAGGACCCCTCGGTCGCCTCGGCCTCGACCATCATGATCGCGACGTCCTCGGTGCCGTCCGCGGCGGTCACGACGCGACCGGCGACGACCATGTCGAACACGGCGCGCTCGATCTCGGAGTAGCGCGGGAACGCGACCCACTGGCCGTCGATGAGGGCGACGCGCACGCCGCCGACCGGGCCGGAGAACGGCAGGCCGGAGAGCTGGGTCGACATCGAGGCGGCGTTGATGGCCACGACGTCGTAGGCGTCGTCGGGGTGGATCGCCATGACGGACACGACGACCTGGACCTCGTTGCGCAGGCCCTTGACGAAGCTGGGGCGCAGCGGGCGGTCGATGAGGCGGCAGGCCAGGATCGCCTCGGTCGAGGGGCGGCCCTCGCGGCGGAAGAACGAGCCGGGGATCTTGCCCGCGGCGTAGCTGCGCTCCTCCACGTCGATCGTCAGGGGGAAGAAGTCGAACTGGTCCTTGGGGGACTTGCCGGCGGTCGTGGCGCTCAGCAGGAACGTCTCGCCGTCGAGGTAGACGCTCGCGGAACCGGCGGCCTGCTTGGCCAGGCGGCCGGTCTCGAAGCGGACGGTGCGGGTGCCGAACGAGCCGTTGTCCAGGACGGCTTCGGCGGCGGTGATCTCAGGACCCTCCACGGGTTCCTCCTCCGGGTTGGCGCGGCACCCGCGCGCTCCGGCCTTCGATCGAGACCCACGGAAGACCCAGGAGGACCTGGGACGTCCGGGGGCCACTACCGAGGACCGGTGCGGCGCTGCGCGGTACCGCTGGGTGTGCTGCTCGCAGGTGGTGCACCGGCGAGTCTGCCGCGAGTGCGGCGCGGACGCGCAACAGGGGTGGCCCCGTGTCGTGGGACCACCCCTGTCGCGTCAGGTCCCTGACCGGTGGGTCAGCGACGGATGCCCAGTCGCTCGATGATCGAGCGGTAGCGGTTGATGTCCTTCTTGGCCATGTACTTCAGCAGGTTGCGACGCTGACCGACCAGCAGCAGCAGCCCGCGGCGGCTGTGGTGGTCGTGCTGGTGCGTCTTGAGGTGCTCCGTGAGGTCGCGGATGCGCTGGGTCAGCATCGCGACCTGGACCTCGGGCGAGCCGGTGTCGCCCTCGCTGGTGGCGTACTCGGCCATGATCTTCTGCTTCGTGGCGGCGTCGAGGGGCACTCGTCTCTCCTTGCACTCGTTGCGCGGTGCCTCGGGGCTGATCCACCCGGGCGCTCTGGGTCCGCGGCCGATCGAACGGCAGGGACCAGGCTACCAGCGGCGCGTCCGCACCCCGACGCGCCCCCGGCGCGCCCCCGACGGGCCTCAGCCCAGCAGCAGCGCGCGGCAGCGGGCGACGTCGCGCTCCATCTGCTCCACCAGCGGGCCGATGCCCTCGAAGCGCAGCGTCGGGCGCAGGTGGGCCACGAAGTCCAGGTCGACCCGCTCGCCGTACAGGTCCAGGACGTCGTCGGGGCCGGCCCCGGGCTGACCGGGCAGGCAGTACGCCTCGACCTGGCGGCGGACCCCGTCGAAGGTCGGGTTCGTCCCGATGGACACGGCCGCGGCCAGCCGCGCCCCGCCGGGCCGGGTCAGCCAGCCCGCGTAGACGCCGTCGGCCGGCACGAGCCCGACGGACTCCCCGGTGTCGAGGTTGGCCGTGGGGTAGCCCAGCTCCCGGCCGCGGTGGTCCCCGTGCACGACGGTGGAGCTGACGCGGTGCGGGTGGCCCAGCATCCGGGCCGCCCGGTCCACGTCGCCGGCGGCCAGCGCCTCGCGGACGGCGGTCGAGCTCCAGCGCTGCTCCCCGGCCCCGCCCCCCTCGCCCCCGTCGCCTCCGCCGTCGCCGAGGTCGTCCAGGACGACCACCTCGAAACCGTGCCGGCGGCCCAGCTCCTGCATGGTCGACAGGTCCCCGGCGTTGGCCCGCCCGAACCGCACGTCGTGGCCCACGACGACCACCTGCGCGCGCAGCGCGCCGACGAAGACGTCCTCCACGAAGCGCTCGGGGCTCCAGGAGGCCAGCTCCCGGGTGAAGCGCATGACGAGCACGGCGTCCAGGCCCGTGCGCTCCAGCAGGTCCAGGCGGTGGTCCAGACCGGTCAGCAGACCGGGGGCGCGGTCGGGGTCCAGGACCTGCAGCGGGTGCGGGTCGAAGGTGACCGCGACCGAGCCCAGACCGCGACCGCGGGCCAGGTCGACGACCCGCCCGAGCACGGCGGCGTGGCCGCGGTGGACACCGTCGAAGTTGCCGATGGTGACGACGGAGCGGCCGAACCCCGGTTCGACGTCTGACAGGTCTTCCCACCGCTGCACGCGGACACTGTGCCAGCAGCCGGTCGCGCGCCCCGAACGCGGGCTGGCTAGCGTCGTGGGCGGGACCCACCGTCGTGGACCAGCGCACGCACCGACCGACCAGAGCCGGCCCCCGGGCCGCAGCACAGGAGGACCCAGATGACCGAGGCCACGAGCGACGACCGGGTGACGGGACCCGTCGACCCGACCACCACGGCGGCCTGGTCCGCGCTGAGCGCCCACCGCGAGGCCACCACGCCGGACCTGGCGGGCTGGTTCGCCGCCGACCCCGCGCGGGCGCAGCAGCTGAGCTTCGGCGTGGGCGACCTGTTCGTCGACCTGTCGAAGAACCTCGTGACCGCCGAGACGGTGCAGGCCCTGCTGCAGCTGGCCGAGCAGACCGGCGTCCTGGCCCGCCGCGACGCGATGTTCGCCGGTGAGCACATCAACGTCACCGAGGACCGCGCCGTCCTGCACACCGCCCTGCGCCGCCCGCCGGGGGCCTCCCCCGCCCTCGTCGTCGACGGCCAGGACGTCGACGCCGACGTGCAGGCCGAGCTGGAGAAGGTGTTCGCCTTCGCCGGCGCCGTCCGCAGCGGGGAGTGGACGGGGGTGACGGGCAAGGCCATCACCCACGTCGTCAACATCGGCATCGGCGGGTCCGACCTGGGCCCGGTCATGGCCTACGAGGCCCTCAAGCCGTACGTGCAGGCCGGGCTGGAGTGCCGCTTCGTCTCCAACATCGACCCCACCGACGTGGCCGAGACGACGAAGGACCTCGACCCCGAGACGACGCTGTTCATCGTGGCGTCCAAGACGTTCGGCACGCTGGAGACCCTGACCAACGCGCGCCTGGCGCGGGCGTGGCTGTGGCGCGAGCTGTCCGGGGCGGGGGCCCTGGAGGACTCCGAGGAGGCCCGCCGGGGCGCCGTCGCGAAGCACTTCGTGGCCGTGTCGACCGCGCTGGAGAAGGTCGAGGCCTTCGGCATCGACCCGGCCAACGCGTTCGGGTTCTGGGACTGGGTGGGCGGGCGCTACTCCGTCGACTCCGCCATCGGCACGTCGCTCGCCGTCGCGGTCGGGCCGGAGGCCTTCCGGGAGTTCCTCGCCGGGTTCCACACCGTCGACGAGCACTTCCGCACGACCGAGCCGGCGAAGAACGTGCCGCTGCTCATGGGCCTGCTCAACGTCTGGTACGTGAACTTCCTCGACGCCCACACCCACGCGGTGCTGCCCTACTCGCAGTACCTGCACCGGTTCGCGGCCTACCTGCAGCAGCTGACGATGGAGTCGAACGGGAAGTCGGTCCGCTACGACGGCGAACCCGTCACCACCGACACCGGTGAGGTGTTCTGGGGCGAACCCGGCACCAACGGCCAGCACGCGTTCTACCAGCTCATCCACCAGGGGACGCGGGTGATCCCGGCCGACTTCATCGCCTTCGCCACCCCGACCCACCCGCTGGTCGACGAGGCCGCCGACGGGGCCGACGTGCACGCCCTGTTCATGGCGAACTTCTTCGCCCAGACCAAGGCGCTGGCGTTCGGCAAGTCCGCCGAGGAGGTCCGCGCCGAGGGCACGGCCGAGGACGTCGTGCCCGCGCGGGTGTTCTCCGGGAACCGGCCCACGACGTCGATCATGGCGCCCGCGCTCACCCCGTCGGTGCTCGGCCAGCTCATCGCGCTCTACGAGCACATCACGTTCGTCGAGGGCGCCGTGTGGGGCATCGACAGCTTCGACCAGTGGGGCGTGGAACTGGGCAAGAAGCTCGCCCTGGAGATCGCCCCGGCGCTGACCGGCGACACCGCGGCGCTGGACGCGCAGGACCCCTCGACCGGGTCGCTCATCCGGTACTACCTGGAGCACCGCGACCGCTGACCGGCCCGGCCGGTCCGCGCGGACCGGCGCGCTGCGGGGGCCCGGGGGGCCCCCCCGCCGCGCGCTGCCCCGCCCCTGACGCCCCGCGCGGCCCGGCGGGCGGGGGGGCCCGGTGGGGCCCCCCAGCGGCGGTGGGGTCCAACGGTTCCCCGGACCCGGCGGTGGCGGACCTCAGGCCGGGGGTTCACCGTCGCCGGGACCGTAGGAGAACACCGGCCACCCGTCGGCCCACTCGACCTCGCGCACCTGCATGCGGATCGTGCCGCCGGTGCGGGCGTCGTAGTAGTGGTGCACGGCGTACGTGCGACCCCGCTCCCGCAGGACGTCGAGGGCACCGGGGCCGACCTGGTTGCCCCGCGTGCGCAGCAGCGAGGTCCCCCCGCCGTCGGTCATCGGAACCCCGGCGCGGTCCACGAACGGGCCGGTGGGGCTGGTGGAGCGGCCCACGACGGTCTCGTACGTGCTGTCCACGCCGCGGCAGCAGAAACCCCAGCTCGCGGTGAGGTACCAGTACCCGCCGTGCCGGAACACCTGCGGGTTCTCGATCGCGTTCGGCGGGACCTCGGGGTTGCTGGCCAGGTGCCGGACCGGTCCGACGGGGGTGTCCATGTCCCGCAGTTCCTGCACCTGGATGCCGCTCCAGAACGACCCGAACGCGATCCACCACTTCCCGCCCGCCTGGTAGACGTCGGGGTCGATGGCGTTGTAGTCGTCACCCGCGTCGGAGGTCAGCACCGGGCCGTGGTCGACCCAGCTGCCCAGGTCCCCGGGCGTGCGCGTCGTGGCCAGCCCGATGGCCGAGCGGTTCGTCCCGAACGAGGACGCCGCGTAGTACAGGTAGAACGTCCCGCCGCGTTCGACGACGTGCGGGGCCCACAGGTGGGCGACGCCGTAGTCGCGCGTCCACCGGGGCAGGTCGATGGCCCCCAGGGAGACCCAGGGCCCGGCCAGGGACCGGTCGGAGCGGCGCAGGAAGATGCCGCCGGGGTCGTCCGCGTTCGCGATCCCGGTGGAGGCGACGTAGTGGACGCCGCGGTCGGAGAACAGCGTGGGGTCGTGCACCGGGTCGTCCACGACACCCTCGACGTAGTCGCCCACGTCACCGGTCATGACGAGCTTGCCGGTCGGGGGCGGGCCCTGCCCGGGCCCCTTCGCCGCGTGGGCCGGGGCCGCCGGGAGGGCCAGGGCCAGCACCGCGAGGGTCGCGGCGAGCGTGCGGCGGTGGGTGCGGCGGGGGCTGGTGGAGACGTCCACAACGTGGTCTCGCTCTCGTCGTCGAGGTCGGTCGGCCACAGACTGCCCCTTGCGTGCAACGATGTACAGAGGGAGTTCTCAGTCGGCGGGCAGCGTGAGCACCAGCCGGTCGTCCCCGCCGGCCACGACCCGCACCGGGACGTCCCACCGCGCGCGGTGCAGGTGGCAGGCCGCCCCGGCCCCCGCGGCCACGTCGCACGAGGCCGCCCGAGCGCTCACGTGCAGCACTCCCCCGGTCACTCCCCCGGTCCCTTCCCCGGTCAGGACGACGGGGCGCGACAGGCCCGGCCCCGCACCGGTTCCCGCGCTCAGCAGGTCCGGCGGGGTCGCGGTGACGTCCAGGTGGGTCCCCCCGCCGGCCCTGTCGTCGAGGTGGCGGCCCGGCGGCGGCGCGAAGACCACCTCCAGCGCCACCTCCCCCGGCCGCAGGTCGGCCCGCGGCACCCTCGCGCGGCGCTCGCCGCCGGGGGCGAGGTCCCGGACCAGCCGGTGCGCGGCGCTGTCCACCGTGGTGAGCCCCGCCCCGTCGGGCAGGACGTCGACGGGTTCGGCCAGGTCGGTCAGGACCGTCGTCACCGCGTCCGCGACCGGGTCGTAGCGCCGGACCGCCCCGTTGAAGGTGTCGGCCACCAGGACCGTCCCGTCGGGTGCGACCGCGACCCCGAGCGGGTGCTGGAACCGGGCCCGCGCGGCCGGGCCGTCGAGGGACCCGAACTCGAACAACCCGGCCCCCACGTGCGTGCGGACCACGTAGCCGGGGCGGGCGACGGGGTCGACGTTGGCGAAGCGGTGGTCGGTGACGACGGGCACGCCGCGGTCCGGCTCCCCCGCACCGGACCCGCTGCGGCGCAGGCTGCGCAGCGCCGACGTCTCGGCGTCGACGAACCACAGGACCCGCCCGCCGGCACCCGCGGCCAGCCCCGAGGGCTGGGCGCACCACGCCGACTCCGCCGGCCCGTCCCGCAACCCCTCGGCCGTCGTGCCGGCCAGGACCCGGACGAGACCGGGCTCGGGGTCGAAGGCCCACAACTGGTGCACCCCGGCCATCGCCACGACGAGCTGGCCGTCGAACCAGGCCACGTCCCACGGGCTCGACAGGTCCTGCCCCAGCGCCGGTCCCCCACCCTCCCGGCGCCGCAGCGGCCGGCCGGTCCCGGCCACGGTGCGCACGTCGCCGTCGGCCAGCCGGACCCCGCGCAGCGCGTGGTTCTGCGTGTCGGCGACGACGACGTCGTACCCGACCCGGGCCGCGACGTCCCCCGGCAGCAGCGCCAGGCCCTGCGGCCCCGCGAAGCGCGCGGCCCTGCCGTCGACCAGCCCCGGCTCCCCCGTGCCCAGGTGCCGCCGGTGCGTGCTCAGGTCCGCCTCCAGCTCCACGAGCCGGTGGTGCCCGGCGTCGGCCACCAGGACGGTGCCACCGGTCAGGGGCAGGGCGCGGGCCGGGAACCGCAGGCCCGTTCGCCCCGGTGGCGGCGGGGGCGCGGTGGACCCGCTGCGCCGCAACGTCCCGCGCCGGTCGTGCTCGGCGACGAGGTCGGCCACGAGGAGTTCCAGCTCCGCGGCGTGCCCCTCCCCGGAGACCGAGGAGACGACGTACCCCTCGGGGTCCACGACGACCAGCGTCGGCCACGCGCGCGCCGCGTACGCCCCCCACGTGAGCAGGTCGGCGTCGTCGAGGACGGGGTGGTGCACCCCGAGCCGGTCCACGGCCGCGTCCAGGGCCGGCGGGTCGGCCTCGTGCGGGAACTTCGGGGAGTGCACCCCGACGGTCACCAGGACGTCGGCGAACCGCTCCTGCAGGGGCCGCAGCTCGGCCAGGACGTGCAGGCAGTTCACGCACGAGCTCGTCCAGAAGTCCAGCAGCACCACCGACCCGCGCAGGTCCGCCGGGGACAGGCCGGTGGAGTTCAGCCAGCGGCGCCCCTGCAGCCGGGGCGCCCGGACGCGAGGGCCCCGGCCGGTGCCCACCGGGTCAGGCGCCCGGGAACGGGAAGCGCAGCACCGCCGCCCGGTTGGGGTCCTGCGAGGGCCCCGGTTCGGGCACCGGCCCCACGTCGACCTCGGCGATCGTGTCCTCCGGCCGCGGGCGCGGCGGCAGCGTGCGCCAGCGGGCCCGCGGGTCGGGCCCCGGCTCCCCGTGCCCCGCGCCGTCCACGTCGTGCGTCCCGTCCACGCTGCTCACCTGCCCCCACGTCGGCCCAGGTCCCCACTGTCGCACCGCGAGCCCGGCCGGGCGGGCCGGGAGGGGGCGGCCTGCGCCTCGCGGACCACGGCCCGGGCCCGGGGACCCGGGGGGTCCGCACCCCCGGGGACGGGGGCCTGGCAAGCTCCGTGCAGCGTTGCACCACCGTCCCGCCGTCCGACGCCCTCGACGAGGAGAACCGCCATGACCGCGACCACCGTCCCCACGACGATGCGGGCCAGCGTCCTGCTGCGCCAGGGCGTCATCGAGATGCAGGAACGCCCCGTCCCCACCCCCGCCGACGGCGAGGTCCTCGTCCGCGTCGCCGCCGTCGGCGTCTGCGGCTCCGACGTGCACTACTACCAGCACGGCCGCATCGGCGACATGGTCGTCACCGCCCCCCTCGTCCTGGGCCACGAGGTCTCCGGCACCGTCGTCTCCGTCGGCCGCGGAGTCCCCGAGTCCCGCGTCGGCGACCGCGTCGCCATCGACCCCCAGGTCCCCTGCCGGCAGTGCCGGCAGTGCAAGACCGGCCGGTCCAACCTGTGCCCGTTCATGCGCTTCTACGCCACACCCCCCTTCGACGGGACGTTCTGCGACTACGTCACCGCCCCCGCCGACCAGGCGTTCACCGTCCCCGACAGCCTGTCCGACGAGGCCGCGGCCCTGCTGGAACCCCTCAGCGTGGGCCTGTGGGCCGCCCACAAGGCCGACGTGGGCCCCGGGGACCAGGTCCTCATCGCCGGCGCCGGCCCCATCGGGGCCATGTGCGCCCAGGCCGTGCGCGCCCGCGGAGCCACCGACGTGATCGTCACCGACTTCGTCGACTCCCGCCGCGAACGCATCACCTCCTTCGGCGCCACCCGCGCCCTGCACCCGGTCGCCGACGGCGAGGAGATCGCCGCGCTGCGCGCCGACGCGTTCATCGACTGCTCCGGGGCGACCCCGGCGGTGCTGTCCGGGATCGCCTCCACCCGCGGGGGCGGCACGGTCGTCCTCGTCGGGCTGGGTGCGGAGGAGATGCCGCTGCCGGTCCAGCTCATCGCCACCCGCGAGATCACCGTCACCGGCGTCTTCCGCTACGTCGACACCTGGCCGCGCGGCATCGCGCTGACCACGTCGGGGGCCGTGCACCTGGACGACATGGTCACCGCCCGGTACCCGCTGGAGCAGGTCGAGGAGGCGCTGAACTCCGACTCCGACCCCTCGAGCATGAAGGCCGTCGTGGTGGTCGACGCCCCCGGGGGGAACTGAGGTGGGCGTGCTCGACCGGTTCTCGCTGCACGGCAAGGTCGCGCTCGTCACCGGCGGCTACCGGGGGCTGGGCCGGGCCTTCGCCCAGGCCCTCGCCGAGGCCGGCGCCGACGTCGTCGTCGCCGCACGCGACGAGGCGAGGTCGGTCCAGGCGGCCGAGGAGATCGCGGGCTCCACCGGTCGCAAGACCCTGGGTCTCCGCCTGGACGTCACCTCCCGCCCCGAGGTCGAGGCCGCGATCGCCCGGGTCACCGAGCACTTCGGGCGCCTGGACGTCCTGGTCAACAACGCCGGCACCTGCGTGCACCGCCCCGCCCTGGAGGTGACCGACGCCGAGTACGACGACGTCATCACCACCAACCTCAAGGGCGTGTGGCTGCCCAGCACCGTCGCGGCGCGCTGGATGGGCGAGCACGGCGGCGGCAGCATCGTCAACATCGGCTCCATCAGCGCCTCCATCGTCAACCGCCCGCAGCTGCAGCCGGTCTACAACGCCTCCAAGGCCGCGGTGCACCAGCTCACGAAGTCCCTGGCCGCGGAGTGGGCGCCGCTGGGCATCCGCGTCAACGCCGTCGCCCCCGGCTACGTCAAGACGGAGATGGCCCCCGTGGACCGGCCCGAGTTCCGGCGCATGTGGATCGAGGACGCCCCCATGCAGCGGTACGCCACCCCCGAGGAGATCGCCGCCACCGTCGTCTACCTGGCCTCGGAGGCTTCCAGCTTCTCCACCGGGTCGGTCGTCGTGGCCGACGGCGGGTACACGCTCTTCTGAGGCCTCCGCGGCCACGGGTTCCGCCTCGTTGCCTCCCCGGGGCCGATGATCGGCCCCGGGGAGGCAACGGGGCCCCACCCGAGCGGAGCGGGCGGGCGGGAACAAGGGAGGGGGCGGGGTGGTTCACCCCCTCGGCATGGACATGGCAGCGGACTTCACCGAGCGTCTCCACATCGACCTCGGACGCGCGCAGAGCGCGAGGTAGCGGAGGGGAACCCCACCCCGTCCGCCACCCCGTCGTCCCTGGAGTTCCCCGTGCTCACCCGCCTGCGCCGCACGCCCTTCGGCGTGCAGGTCCTCATCGGTCTCGTCCTGGGCATCGCCCTGGGCGCGCTCGCCCGCTCGATGGGCGGCACCGAGGAGGACCCCAACTGGCTCACCACGACCCTGTCCACCATCGGGTCGATCTTCGTCACCATGCTGCGCACCCTCGTGCCGCCGCTGGTCGTGCTCGCCGTGCTCACCTCGATCGCCAACCTGCGCGAGGTGACCAACGCGGCGCGGCTGGCCTGGCAGACGCTGCTGTGGTTCGCGATCACCGCGCTCATCGCCGTCGCCATCGGGATGGGCCTCGGCGTGCTCACCGACCCCGGCGCCCGGTCCTCGGTCTCGGCCGGTGCGGTGAACGACCCGTCCTCGACGGGCTCGTGGCTGGACTTCCTGCAGGGCATCGTCCCGAGCAACATCCTCGGGCTGCAGGCCTCCTCCGGCAGCAGCGGCGTCTCGCTGAACTTCAACGTCCTGCAGCTCCTCGTCGTGGCCGTGGTGCTCGGCATCGCCGTCCTGAAGGTCGGGGAGAAGGCCGAACCCGTCCTGACCTTCGCCCGCTCGGCCCTGACCATCGTCCAGACCGTCCTGTGGTGGGTCATCCGGCTGGCCCCGATCGGCACCGTCGGCCTGCTCGGCCGGGCCGTGGCCACCTACGGGTGGGACGCCCTGAGCCCGCTGGCCGTCTTCGTCATCGACATCTACGTCGGTCTGGCGCTCGTGCTGTTCGTCGTCTACCCGGTGCTGCTGAAGGCCCACGGTCTGCGCGTGCGCAGCTTCGCCGCCGGGGTGTGGCCCGCGACCCAGCTCGGGTTCGTCTCCCGGTCCTCCATCGGCACCCTGCCGGTGACCCAGCGCGTCACCGAGGACCTCGGCGTCCCCCGCTCCTACGCCTCCTTCGCCGTCCCGCTGGGCGCCACGACGAAGATGGACGGCTGCGCCGCGATCTACCCGGCCCTGGCCGCGATCTTCGTCGCCGGCTTCTTCGGCATCGACCTGTCGGTCACCGACTACGTGCTCATCGCGTTCGTGTCCGTCGTCGGTTCCGCCGCGACGGCCGGGCTGACCGGCGCCACCGTCATGCTGACGCTGACGCTGTCCACGCTGGGCCTGCCGCTGGCCGGGGTGGGGCTGCTGCTGGCCATCGACCCGATCCTGGACATGGGCCGCACCGCGGTGAACGTCACCGGTCAGGCGCTCGTCCCGACGATCGTCGCCAAGCGCGAGGGGCTGCTGGACCTGGCCCGCTTCCGCGACCGGCGCGGGGTGCGCGAGACCGTCCCGGCCTGAGGCGACCTCGACGTCGGGAGGCGTCGGGAGGCGTCAGGAGGCGTCAGGACGTGGCGGCCACCGACACCACCAGGTCGGTGGCCGACCACCCGCTGTCCTGGCGCGTCGGCCACCCGTGCCCGGCTCCCGGCAGGCGGTACACCCGCACCGGGGCCGGGCCCGGCCACGTCGTGACCTGCACCGGGCCCGCCAGCGACGGCCCACCGGGCAACGTCGACCGCACCGGCTGCGGCTGCGCGTCGTTGGCCCGGCGGAACGCCGCCACCGTCTCGTCCACCGACGCCAGCGCGGGCAGCCAGGGCGACCGGGCGGACCGGCCCTCCCACGGCTGCACGAGATCGGCGTCCCCGTGGCTCAGCCACACCGGCGGGCCCGGCCCACCGCGCGCGGTGGCCGGCTCCGGGCGGACGGCCCCGGCACCGGCCAGGAGCTCGCCCGAGACCGCCACGGCACCGGCCCAGTCCAGGGGGTGCCGGGCCGCCAGGACCATCGCCATCCCGGCCCCGTTGGAGAACCCGCTGACGACGACGCGACCCGGGTGCACGACCCCCTCCTCGACGAGGTCGGCCACGACCGCGCGGACGAAGGCGACGTCGTCCGGCCCGCCGCGGCCCAGGCGCCCGTCGTTCCAGGCCCGCCCGGACGCCCGCGGTACGACCAGGGCCACGCCGGCGCCGGCGGCCGCCGCCGGCAGACCGGTCCCCCGGGCGAAGGCGCCCGCCTCACCGTCGAGACCGTGCAGCGCCACCACGAGCGGTGCCGGTCCCGGGTCCGGTGACGGTTGCCACAGGTAGCCGCGGGGGCCGTCCGCGGTGCTCAGCGACCGCTCGACGAGCCGGACGTCCGGTGCCGGGGCCTCGGGCACGAGGGGGACGTCGGGGACGGGCACGAGGGGGACGTCGGGGACGACGGCCGCGGGGCGGGGAGCCGCCGGAGGGGCCGGTGCCGGTGCGTCCCGCCCGCCGGCGCCCCCGCCGAGGGCGAGGACGAGCGCCACGACGGCGAGGAGGAGGGCACCGTCCCGTCCACGCCCTCCCACGGGGAACGACCCTAACCGCCCGTCACCAGGACGAGCAGGGGTTTCGCACCGCGCGGGGTGTCGCCGACGAGGGCGACGAGGGTCCCGTCGGGGGCGAAGGCCCCGACCGGCCCCTCCAGGCCCGTCGCGGGCAGGAACCCGCCGTGCGCCAGGTTCCCGGCCTGGCGCTCGTCGACGTCGAGCACGGGGAACAGGCGCCGCGCCACCGCGGCCAGCGGTTCCACCCGCGGCTGGGCCTCCACCTGCTCCAGCGTGCGCGCCTCCTGGAGCGTGAAGGGCCCCGAGCGCGTGCGGCGCAACGCCGTCAGGTGCCCGCCCACCCCCAGCGCCCGCCCGAGGTCACGGGCCAGGGCGCGCACGTAGGTCCCGCTGGAGACCTCCACGACGACGTCGAGGTCGCAGAAACCGTCCACGACGCGCCGGTCCAGGACGTCGAAGCGCGAGACCGTGACCGGCCGGGCCGGCAGCTCCACGTCCTGCCCCCCGCGCACGCGGGCGTAGCTGCGCCGGCCCTCGACCTTGATGGCGCTCACGGAGCTGGGGACCTGCTGGATCGGGCCCGTGAGGGCTGCGACCGCGGCGGCCAGCGCGTCGTCCGCGACCCCGGTCGCGTCCACCGGCTCCCCGAGGGGTTCACCCTCGGCGTCGTCGGTGACGGTCGCCACCCCGAGCCGGACGGTGGCGGTGTAGGCCTTGTCGTGGGCGACGAGGTGGGTCAGGAACTTCGTCCCGCGGTTGGCGCCGAGGACCAGCACCCCCGTCGCCGCGGGGTCCAGCGTGCCGGCGTGCCCCACCCGCCGGGTCGAGAGCAACCGGCGGCACCGGCCCACGACGTCGTGGCTGGTCCAGCCGGCCGGCTTGTCCACGACGAGGATGCCGTCCCCCACCCCGCTCACGGACGCACCCCCGGGGTGCAGGACGACGCGGGGCTCGGGCGGTGGAGACGGTTCGGCACAGGAGCAGCATGCCCTGCGCCGGGGCCCGCCCGGTCAGGGGAACTGCTCGAACACCGACCGCGCGACCCCGAACAGCACCACGACGAGCACCAGGAAGGCCGCGCCGACGGCGGCCACGAAGACCCCGCCCGCGCCGCGGCCGAGGGGTGAGCCCCCCTCGGCGCGCACGTGGGCACGGTCGGGGTCGGCCGGGTCGTAGACGACCTGCGCGGGACGGCCCGGGACGAAGGACCGGTTCCACACCTGCTCCCCCACGACCGTCACCTCCCGGCCGGCGGCCTCGAAGCGCACCACGGGCGAGAACGTCAGCCGGTGCTCGTGGCGGCTGGTGATGCGGTTGTCCACCACCGTGCCCGTCGTGGTGACGCCGTCGGTGCCCAGGCGCGCGGCGTCGCGCGAGCGGCGCCGGGCCCGGACCGCGGCGCGGACCCCGCCGGCGACGACCGCCGCCCCCAGCAGGACCAGGAGGGCGAAGACCACCACGAAGAACACGGGGACGTCGCCACCGGTGCCGGTGCCGAGGTCACCGGGGAACTGCGGATCCATGCCCTCCACAGTGCCACTGCGACGTCACGCGCGGGCGGTGTCCCCGGGGGTGGTGCCCCCGTCGGTGTCGTCGA
Organism: Kineococcus halophytocola; assembly: GCF_041276425.1. Classification (NCBI taxonomy): domain Bacteria; kingdom Bacillati; phylum Actinomycetota; class Actinomycetes; order Kineosporiales; family Kineosporiaceae; genus Kineococcus; species Kineococcus halophytocola. The sequence goes on from NZ_JBGFTU010000003.1 coordinate 148,790, forward strand.
CCGCGTCCGCGTCGTCGACCGCGTCGTCGTCCGTGTCGTCGTCCTCGTCCCAGGCGTCGTCGTGCTCGACGGGCTTCTTGTACGGGTCGGCCTCCCCGGCGGGCTGGGCCCCGGCCGCGAGGGCGGCGACGCGGGCGTCCTGCTCGGCGGCCTTGGACAGCAGGTCGGTGATCTGCTGGGCCGTCTCGGGCACCTCGTCGGCGGTGAAGGTCAGCGTCGGGGTGAGCCGGATGCCGGTGCGCTTGCCGACCTCCGAGCGCAGCACGCCCTTGGCCGACTCCAGCGCGGCCTTCGTGCCGGCCTTCTCCTCGTCGCTGCCGAAGACGGTGTAGTAGAGCGTCGCGTGCTGCAGGTCGTTCGTCACCCGGGCGTCGGTGATCGTCACGAACCCCAGGCGGGGGTCCTTGACGCGCTTCTCGAGGGCGTCGGCGACGACGACCTTGATGCGGTCGGCGAGCTTGCGGGCACGGGTGGGATCCGCCACGGGGGGCTCCTGCTGGGTCGGGACCGGACGTCCGGCACCGGGCCTCAGTCCTCGGAGGACAGGGCCTGGCGCCGGGCGGAAAGGATCTGGAACTCGGGGTGCGCCGCCACGAGGCGTTCGCACCGGTCGAGCACGTCGGTGCAGCGGGCGGCGTCGGCGGCCACCACGGCGACCGCCACCTCGGCCCGCCGGTGCAGGTCGAGGTGCCCGGTCTCGGCCGCGGCGACCTCGAAGGTGCGGCGCAGCTCGGCGACCAGGGGCCGGACGAGACTGCGCTTGCCCTTCAGGGAGTGGACGTCGCCGAGCAGCAGGTCGACGGTGAGCGTTGCGGTGAACACGGCTCAAGCATGGCCGCCGGGGCGGGACCACGTGGTCCCGCCCCGGCCACCGGAGCGGACGCGGATCAGTTCCGCGCCTTCTCCTGCATCTCGAACGTCTCGATGACGTCGTCGACCTGGAGGTCGTTGAACGAGCCGAGGCCGATACCGCACTCGTAGCCCTCGCGGACCTCGGTGGCGTCGTCCTTGAACCGTCGCAGCGACTCGATGGTGAGGTTGTCCCCGTGCACGACACCGCGGCGCAGCACGCGCGCCTTGGTGTTGCGCCGGATGAGACCCGACCGGACGAGGCAACCGGCGATGTTGCCGAACTTCGAGCTGCGGAAGACCTCGCGGATCTCCGCCGTGCCGAGCTGGACCTCTTCGTACTCCGGCTTGAGCATGCCCTTCAGGGACGCCTCGACGTCCTCGATGGCCGCGTAGATCACGGAGTAGAAGCGGATGTCGACGCCCTCGCGGTCGGCGAACTCCTTGGTCTGCTGCTCCGGGCGCACGTTGAACCCGATGATGATCGCGTTCGAGGCGACGGCGAGGTTGACGTTGTTCTTCGTCACCGCACCGACCCCGCGGTCGATCACGCGCAGCTCGACCTCGTCACCGACGTCGATCTTGTAGAGCGCGTCCTCCAGGGCCTCGACCGAACCCGCACCGTCACCCTTGAGGATGAGGTTGAGGGTCTCGACCTTGCCCTGCTCCAGCGCCTTGGTGAAGTCCTCCAGCGAGATGCGCTTGCGCGCCTTCGCCAGGGCCGCGTTGCGCTCCTGCGCCTCGCGCTTCTCCGCGATCTGCCGGGCGGTCCGGTCGTCGGGCGCGGCGAGGAACGTGTCCCCCGCCCCCGGCACCGACGTCAGACCGAGGACCTGGACCGGACGCGACGGCGTGGCCGCCTCGACCGCGTCTCCGTTCTCGTCGAGCATCGCCCGGACGCGGCCGTAGCCGGTGCCGGCGACGATCGCGTCGCCGACGCGCAACGTCCCGGACTGCACCAGGACGGTGGCGACGGGACCGCGGCCCTTGTCGAGGTTGCCCTCGATCGCGACACCGCGCGCGTCCTTGTCGGGGTTGGCGCGCAGGTCCAGCGAGGCGTCGGCGGTGAGCAGGACGGCCTCGAGGAGGTCGTCCAGGCCCATGCCCTGCTTCGCGGACACGTTGACGAACATCGTGTCCCCGCCGTACTCCTCGGCCACCAGGTTGTACTCGGTGAGCTGCTGCCGGACCTTGTCAGGGTTCGCGCCCTCCTTGTCGACCTTGTTGACCGCCACGACGATCGGGACGTCGGCCGCCTGGGCGTGGTTGAGCGCCTCGACGGTCTGCGGCATCACGCCGTCGTCCGCCGCCACCACGAGGATGGCGATGTCCGTCACCTTGGCCCCGCGGGCACGCATGGCCGTGAAGGCCTCGTGACCGGGGGTGTCGATGAACGTGATCGGGCGCTCGATGCCCTCGTGGTCCTTGGCGACCTGGTAGGCACCGATGTGCTGGGTGATGCCACCGGCCTCCTTCGCCACGACGTCGGAGGAACGGATCGCGTCGAGCAGCTTCGTCTTCCCGTGGTCGACGTGACCCATGACGGTGACGACCGGGGGACGCGCCTGCAGCTCCTCGTCGCCCTCGGCCTCCAGCTCGGCGTCGAGGTCGATGGAGAAGCCCGCGAGCAGCTCGCGCTCCTCGTCCTCGGGCGAGACGACCTCGATGACGTAACCGAGCTCCTGGCCGAGCACCTGGAAGGTGTCCTCGTCCAGCGACTGCGTCGCGGTCGCCATCTCACCGAGGTGGAACAGGATCGTGACCAGCGCCGCGGGGTCGGCGTCGATGCGCTCGGCGAAGTCGCTCAGCGACGCGCCGCGCCGGATGCGGACGACGGTCGAGCCGTCACCGCGCCGGACGGAGACACCGCCGACCGACGGCGCCGCCATCGCCTCGAACTCCTGGCGCTTGGCGCGCTTGGACTTGCGGCCCTTGGCCGGCTTGCCACCGGCGCGGCCGAACGCACCCTGGGTGCCGCCGCGGTTGCCCGGACGACCACCACCACCGGGACGACCGGCGAAACCGCCGCCGCCACCGGGACCACCGGGACGACCGGCGAACCCGCCGCCGCCACGGCCACCACCGGGGCCACCGCGACCGGGCGCACCGGGACGACCGGCACCGGCGCCGGGGCGACCGACGGTCGGGCGCGCCGGCATCATGCCCGGGTTCGGGCGCGGACCACCGGGACGGGGACCGCCCGGGCCCGCCGGACCCGGACGGGGACCGCCCTGCGGACGCGGCATCCCCTGGTTGGACGCGAACGGGTTGTTGCCCGGACGCGGACCGCCCTGCGGACGCGGCATCCCCTGGCTGGTCGCGAAGGGGTTGTTGCCCGGACGCGGGGAACCGCCACCGGGACGGGCCGCACCACCGGGGCCACCGGCACCGGGACGGGCCGGGCGCTCACCCTGCGGACGGTCGCCCTGCGGACGCTCACCGCGCGGGCGGTCGCCACCGGGACGCTCCGGACGCTCACCGCGGTCCGGGCGCGGACCCCGCGCACCGGGACCGCCCTGGCCACCGGGACCACCCTGGCCGGGGGCACCCGGACGGGCGCCGGGACCACCGGGGCCGGGACGGGCCCCCGGACGCGGACCCTGACCGGGCCCGCCGGAGGACGGCGGGGTGGACGGACGGGCACCCGGCGTCGGGCGCTGTCCGGGCGTCGCCGGCCGCTGCGGGGCGGGACGCTCCGCGGGGGCGCTCGGCGGGGCCTGGAACGCCGGACCGGACGCCGCCGCGGGGGCGGGCGCGGCCGGGGCCGGCGGGGTGGGCGCCGGAGCCGGCGCGGGCGCCGGGGCCGACGGGGTGGGGGCACCGGCCGACGGCGCCGGGCGGGCGGGCGCCGGAGCCGGGGCGGGTGCGGAAGGACGCGCCGACGGTGCGGGGCCCGGACGGGCACCGCTCGGCACGCGCGGACCCGGCTTCGCCGCCGGACCCGGCCGGGCGGCGCTGGCGCCGCCCTCGGTGGGGAACTTGTCCTTCAGCCGCCGGATGACCGGCGGTTCGACGGTCGAGCTCGCGGAACGCACGAACTCGCCCATCTCCTTGAGCGTGGCCAGCACGACCTTGCTCTCGACTCCGAACTCCTTGGCGAGCTCGTAGACCCGGACCTTCGCCACATCTCTCCTGTCTCGGTCCGGGCTCGTCTCTACCGGGCGCGGACCGTCATCAGTCGGGGGGATTCATCGCTGGAGACTCATCGGGTGCTCATCAGCTGTTCGACCCGCTCTCATCGGTGGTGGTGGACACGACGGCCCCGGACGGGCACGAGTCCAGGAAGGACCGTACTCCCGAGGCGTCGAGGGGAGCTGCCCGACGCAGCGCGCGGGACCAGGCCCGGCGCTTGTCCGCCAGCTCCAGGCACGCGGTGCTCTCGTGCAGCCACGCGCCCCTGCCGGGGAGCCGGCGCCGCACGTCGACGAGGAGGGTTCCCGCCTCGTCCGGTGCGACGACGACTCTCAGCAGCGACGACCGGTGGCCCCGACGGCGGCACCCGACGCAGGTGCGCTCCGGTCCAGCAGCTGGACGCGGCGCGCGGTCGGACCGCCGGTCGGTAGGACCGGTCGCAGGCAGTGTAACGATGGGAGGAGTCTAGCCCTTCCCGTCCCGGCCCGGCCCGCACACCCACCGGCCCGGGCGCGGTTCACCCGTCGGCCCGGGCGTCCGCCTCGGTGCCGGCCCCGGTGTCGGCCTGGCTGTCGGCCTGGCTGTCGGCCTGGGTGTCGGGCCGGATGTCGATGCGCCAGCCCGTCAGCTTGGCCGCCAGCCGCGCGTTCTGGCCCTCCTTGCCGATCGCCAGCGACAGCTGGTAGTCCGGCACGACGACCCGCGCGGACCGCGCGGCCAGGTCGACGACCTCGACCGAGCTCACCCGCGCCGGCGACAGCGCGTTGGCCACGAAGCGGGCGGGGTCCTCGCTGAAGTCGACGATGTCGATCTTCTCCCCCCGCAGCTCGGCCATCACCGCCCGCACGCGCTGGCCCACCGGGCCGATGCACGCGCCCTTGGCGTTGACCCCGGCGCGGGTCGCGCGCACGGCCATCTTCGAGCGGTGACCGGCCTCGCGGGACAGGGCCGTGATCTGCACGGTGCCGTCGGCGATCTCGGGCACCTCCAGGGCGAACAGCTTGCGCACCAGCTGCGGGTGCGACCGGCTGAGCACGACCTGCGGGCCCTTGGGGCCCCTCTTGACGCTCACGACGAAGCAGCGCAGCCGCGACCCGTGCGCGTACTTCTCCCCCGGCACCTGCTCGGCCGGCGGCAGCACGCCCTCCAGCGCCCCCAGGTCGACCTGCACGACGCGCGGGTCACGCCCCTGCTGCACGACGCCGGAGACGATCTCGCCCTCGGTGCCGGCGTACTCCCCGAGCACGGCCTCGTCCTCGGCGTCGCGCAGGCGCTGCAGGACGACCTGACGGGCCGTGGTCGCCGCGATGCGGCCGAAACCGCCGGGGGTGTCGTCGAACTCGCCCACGACGTTGCCGGCGTCGTCGCGCTCCTTGGCCAGCACGCGCACCTCACCGGTGCCGCGGTCCAGCTCCACCCGGGCGTCGGGGTGCGCCTTGTGGTCGGCGTGCTCGGTGCGGTGGTACGCCACGAGCAGCGCCTGCTCGATCGCCCGCACGAGCGTCTCGAAGGGGATCTCGCGCTCGCGCTCCAGCATCCGCAGAGCGGCCATGTCGATGTTCACTGCTCGTCCTCAGCCTCGTCACCAGCGTCGTCGTCACCCAGGTCCGCGTCCTCGTCGAGCGCCTCGTCGAGCTCGTCCGCGCGGCGGAACTCCACCTGCACCTCACCGCGGACCAGGTCCGCCCACGCCAGGTCGTGGGGGGCGCCCACGTCCCGGGCCCGCGGTGGGCGGCCCTTGACCATCTGCGGCTCACCGGTCCCGTGCACGCCCTCGTCGTCGACCGCCACCACGCGCAGCAGCACCGAGGAGGAGTCGGCCAGGACCGCGCGCACCAGCCGGCCGCGGGCCCGCGCCCAGTGCCGCCGGCTCGTCAGCGGCCGGTCCACGCCGGGGGAGGTCACCTCGAGCGTGTACGGGGCCTGCCCCAGCACGTCGGCGTCGTCCAGCGCCTGCGAGACGGCCGTCGAGGCGACCGCGACGGCCTCGAGGTCGACGTCGCCGGGCTCCTCACCGGCCCCGTCGACGACGACGCGCACGACGTGCCGCCGCCCGGCGGTGCTGACGTCGACGTCGTCCAGGACGAGGGAGTCACCCACCTGCGACCCCGGGGCGAAGACGGGAGCCAGCGCCCTCCGGACGGTCTCCTCCAGCGTCGACACGACCGCCCTCCCTGTTCTCGAATCGTCGTGACGGCCGCACCGGTCCCGGTGCGCGTCCGACGGAACAGCTTAGACGCTGACGAGCCCCCCTCCCGCCGCGCGCGGGCGGGCGCTGGGCCGGGAGTGCGCGCACGGGACGGCCCGCCTGGCAGCATCGTCGACCGTGCCACCCCCCGAGCCACCCCCCGAGCCGGCCGCTGCGCGCCCCCTCACCGCGACCCCGCCCCGCCGGCCCGCGCGCCGCACGCTGCTCACGGCCATGACCCTGGCCGTGCCGGTGCTGGCCGGGTGCGGGGTCCGGTGGGTCGTGGGCGACGAGCCGACCCCCACGCCGGAACGGGGCCCGGACGACGTGGCCCGGGAGGCCGCCGTCGGGGACACCGTGGCCCTGCTGGCGGTGCTCGACCCGGCGGCCGGCGGACCGGCCCCGCTGCAGGCCGTCGCCGCCGAGGCCGCCCAGGTCTGCCGGGCGCACCTGCTCGCCCTCGGCGGCGCCGGGGACGCCCCGGGTCCCGCAAACCCCGCCGACGCCCCCGCCGACGCCCAGGTGGTCACCGACCGCCTCGCCCAGGCCTCCACGGCCGCGGTCACCCAGCTCGCCCCCGCCGAGGGCCGGGCTCCCGGTGCCGGCACGGCCCGGCTGCTCGCCGCCGTGGCCGCCTCCCGGGCCCTGCTGGCCGACGCGGTCGCCGCGGCGACCGGCTCGCTCGTGCGGTCCGACCAGACCGTCGCCACCGGCGAGGACGCCGGCCCGGACGTCCCCGCGCCGCCGGCGGACGCCACCCCACCGGCCCCCACCCCACCGGGCCCGACCGGCTCCCCCACGGCCGCGGCGGACCCGGCCCGCGTCCGGGCCCTGCAGGCCGCCCTGGCCGGGGAGCACGCCGCCGTCCACGCCTACGCCCTCGTCGCCGGCCGGCTCGCGCCCCCGCGCCGCGAGGAGGCCCTGGCCGACCTCGCGGGCCACCGCACCGCCCGCGACGACCTCGTCGACGAGCTCGTCGCCCTGGGCGCCGCCCCCGTCGAGGCGGCCGCCGGGTACGACGTGCAGGCCCCGACCGCCCCGGCCGCGACCGCCCTGGCGGCCACGGTCGAGGAACGCGTCACGACCCTGCGCGTGGAGGTCGTCGCCACCGCGGGGCCCGCCCGCGCGGACGCCGCCGGCGAGGTCGTCGCCGCGGCGCGGGCGGCCCGGCGGTGGGGCTCGACGGTCCTCACCTTCCCGGGGATGCCCTGGCTGGGCGAGGACGGGCGCGCGCTGCCCGGCCCCGGTCCGTCCACCACGCCGTAGACCCCCCGGTGGCCGTGACCGGCACGACTGGGAGACTGCGCCCGAGATGAGCAGCACACCCCCGCCCCCACCGGCCGACCGGCGCCCGCGCGCGACCGACGCGCCGCTGCGGATCATGACGTGGAACGTGTGGTGGCGCTTCGGCGACTGGCAGGCCCGTCGCGAGGCGATCCTCGCGGTCCTGCGCGCCGAGCAGCCCGACGTCGTGGGCCTGCAGGAGGTCTGGGCCGACGAGGAGGAGAACCTCGCCACCTGGCTCGGCGAACGGCTCGGGATGCACGTCGCCTGGTCCCCCTCCCCCGCCCCCGACCGCTGGCGGGAGCGGCTGGCCCGCCACGGGGACCCCTCGGCCGGGTCCCTGCAGTTCGGCAACGCCGTGCTCAGCCGCTGGCCGCTGCTGAGCACCGAGGTGCTCGACCTGCCCGCGGGCGGGGCCGAGGACGAGGGCCGCACCGCGCTGCAGGTGCTCGTGGACGCCCCGCACCGGCCGCTGCCGTTCACCACGACGCACCTGAACTCCTCCCCGGCCGAGTCCGCGGTGCGGGTGGCCCAGGTCCGCGAGCTCGTGCCGTTCGTGGCGCGCACCCGGGCCAAGGGCGTGCACTACCCGCCCGTGCTGACCGGGGACTTCAACGCCCTGGCCGAGTCCGACGAGCTGCGGCTGTGCCAGGGGTACCTGACGGCCGGTCCCGTGCCGGGGTTCGTCCTCGTCGACTCCTGGCGCTTCGCCGACCCGGCCGACCCCGGGTTCACCTGGGACCGGCGCAACCCCTTCGTCGCGCGCATCCACCAGCCCGACGCCCGCATCGACCACGTCCTGGTGGGGCTGGCGCCGTTCACCGGGGAGGGCTCGGTGCTGGACGTGCGCCGGGTCGCCGTCGACCCGGTCGACGGGGTGTGGGCCAGCGACCACGCGGCGGTGCTGGTCGACCTGCGCCCCTGACCTCCCGCGACGACGTGCGCGCGCCCGGGCCCGGCGCGACCATGCTGGCGTGAGCAGCGACGCATCCCTGGACCCCCGCCGCACCGGGACCGCGACGGGGCACGGCACGTCCGACACCGTCCGCCAGGGGGTCGTCGTGGCCAGCGCCGTCCTCGGCATCGTCGGCGCCACCGTCGGATCGGGCGCCTTCGGCGGCACCCCCATCGCCTCGGCCGCCGGGGGTGCCCTCAGCGCCGACGCCACGCTCGTGGCCCCCGCCGGGCCGGCGTTCGCGATCTGGTCGGTGGTCTACACCGGGCTGGCGGGCCTGGCCGTGTGGCAGGCCCTGCCGGCGCACCGGCACGACCGGCGCCAGCGCGCGACGGGCTGGTGGACGGCCGCCTCCCTCGTCCTCAACGCCGTCTGGATCGGCACCGTGCAGCTGGGGTCGGTGTGGTTGTCCGTCGCCGTCATCGCCGTGCTGCTGCTCGTGCTGGTCAGGACGTTCGGGGCGCTGCTGGCCGAGCGGCCGCGCACCCGCGTCGAGGCCGTCCTCGTCGACGGGACCATCGGGCTGTACCTGGGCTGGGTCTCCATCGCGACGCTCGCCAACACCGCCGCCGCGCTGCGCAGCAGCGGCCTGACCGGCGGCGAGACCGGCTGGGCCGTCGCCGTCCTCGGCGTGGCGACCGGCGTGGGCGTCTTCACCGCCGTGCGCAGTCGCGGGCGCCTGGCCTACGGGGCCGGTCTGGCGTGGGGCCTGGGCTGGGTGGCCGCCGCGCGCGGTGGGGCCGAGCAGAACACCTCCACGACGGTCGCCGTCACCGCGGGCGTCGCCGCCGCGGTGGTCGCCGGGACCACCGCGGCGGCGCGGCTGCTCAGCCGCGGACGAGCGCTGCGACGCGGCTGACCGCGTCGGCGACGGGCACCTGCTCGGAGTCGCCGCTGCGGCGGTCCTTCAGCTCCACGGTCCCCTCGGCCAGGCCCTTGCCGACGACGAGGATCGTCGGCACGCCCACGAGCTCGGCGTCCTTGAACTTCACCCCCGGCGAGACCTTCGGACGGTCGTCGTAGAGGACCTCGATCCCCTGCGCGTCGAGCTCGGCCGCGATCCGCTCCGCCGTCTCGAAGACGGCGGCGTCCTTGCCCGTGGCGACGACGTGCACGTCGGCCGGGGCCAGTGCGCGGGGCCAGACCAGGCCCTTGTCGTCGTGGTTGCCCTCGGCGACGCAGGCCATGGCGCGGGTGACGCCGATGCCGTACGAACCCATCGTCACCACGACCTGCTTGCCGTTCTCGTCCAGGACCTTCAGGTCCAGCGCGTCGGCGAAGCGGCGGCCGAGGGCGAAGATGTGCCCGATCTCGATGCCGCGCGCCAGCTCCAGCGGACCGGACCCGTCCGGGGCCTCGTCGCCGGCCTTGACCTCGGCGGCCTCCACGACACCGTCGGCGGTGAAGTCGCGGCCGGCGACGAGGTCGTAGACGTGCTTCCCGGGGGCGTCGGCGCCCGTCACCCACGCCGTGCCGTCGACCACGCGCGGGTCGAGGAGGTAACGGATGCCCGAGGCGTTCTCCGACCCCAGCACGCCGGGGCCGATGTAGCCCTTGACCAGCGAGGGGTGCTGGGCGAAGTCCGCCGCCTCGAACGGTTCGACCTCCGCGGGCGAGACCGCGGCCTCCAGGCGCTTGAGGTCCACCTCGCGGTCGCCGGGCACACCGACGGCCAGCGGTTCGCGCGTCCCGTCGGGGTTCTTCAGGACGACGATGACGTTCTTCAGCGTGTCCGCCGCCGTCCACGGCCGGTCGGCACGGGGGTGCTTCTCGTTGCTCACCGCGACGAGCGTGTCGATGGTCGGGGTGTCGGGGGTGTCCTCGACGTGCGCGGCGGGCAGCCCCTCGAAGGGGACCGCCGGGGGTGCCAGCGTCGTGACGGCCTCGACGTTCGCGGCGTACCCGCCGGGCGAGCGGACGAAGGTGTCCTCCCCGATCTCGGTGGGGTGCAGGAACTCCTCGCTGCGCGAGCCGCCCATCGCCCCCGACATCGCCGAGACGACGACGAACTCCAGGCCGAGGCGGCGGAAGATCCTGACGTACGCCTCGCGGTGCAGGTCGTAGGACTTCTCCAGGCCCGCGTCGTCGACGTCGAAGCTGTAGGAGTCCTTCATCGTGAACTCGCGGCCGCGCAGGATGCCCGCGCGCGGACGCGCCTCGTCGCGGTACTTCGTCTGGATCTGGTAGATCGACAGCGGTAGGTCCTTGTACGAGGAGTACAGGTCCTTGACCAGCAGCGTGAACATCTCCTCGTGCGTGGGGGCGAGGAGGTAGTCGGCACCCTTGCGGTCCTTGAGCTTGAAGATGCCATCGCCGTAGTCGCTCCAGCGGTTCGTCGCCTCGTACGGCTCGCGGGGCAGCAGCGCCGGGAAGTGGACCTCCTGCGCACCGGCGGCGTCCATCTCCTCGCGGACGATCCCCTCGACCTTGCGCAGCACCTTCAGCCCCAGCGGCAGCCACGTGTAGATCCCGGGCGCGGCGCGGCGGACGTACCCGGCCCGCACGAGGAGCTTGTGGCTGGCGACCTCGGCCTCGACCGGGTCCTCCCGCAGGGTCCGCAGGAACAGCGTCGACATCCGCATCAGCACGCCCGACAGGCTACCGGCGCGCCCCGGCCACCCTCACCGCACTTCCCCGCAGGGCGACCCGAACCCCCCGGGTGGGCGAGGCGCGTCAGAACAGGACGGTCGCGAACGACCCGACCTCGCGGAACCCGACGCGGCGGTAGGCGGCGAGGGCGCGGGCGTTGTAGTCGTTGACGTACAGCGACACCTGCTGCACCCCGTCGGCGCGGGCGGCCTCCACGACGGCGGCCATGCCCGGTTCGGACAGCCCCTCACCGCGCCGGTGCGGGGGGACCCACACGCCCTGCACCTGCACGACCTTGGGCGAGACGGCCCCCAGCTCGGCCTTGAAGACGACCTCGGGCCCGGAGCGGCCGGCGTCGATGCGCACGAACGACCGGCCCGTGGAGACGAGCTCGGCGACGCGGGCGCGGTAGGCGCCGCCGCCGTCGGGCGGGGCGGGCGCGTAGCCGATCTCCTCGGTGAACATGGCCACGCAGGCGGGCACGACGAGGTCGAGCTCGCGCAGGGTGGCGCGCCGCACGGCGGGGTCGGGCCGCACCGAGGCGGCGGTGTCGCACACCATGAGCGGCTGGCTGGCGCGGACCTCCCGCGCCCCGCGCCAGTGCGGCTCCAGCCGGCGCCACAGGGCGAGCACCTGCTCGGCGGGGCCGACGAGGGAGGAGCAGCGCCGGCCCTCGGCGCGGGCCGTGGCGGCGAAGGCGTCCAGGGCCGCCGGCGTCGCCTCGACCGGCACGAGGTTGGCCCCGGCCCAGCACGCCGAGACCAGCGCCCCGTCCTCGAACCAGCCCCACACCTGCCCGCCGAGGTCGCTGCCGGGGCGGGCGAGCAGCCCCAGCAGCCGGGCGGAGACGAACAGGTTCGCCACGGGGTCGCGCTCGCACAACCGCAGGAGGGCGGGCGCGTCGGACCCGCCGAGCACGCGCAGCGTCCCGGAGGCGGCGGATCCCCGCGCGGCCGAGTTCGTCGTCAGCACCACTCCCGCATCCTGCCCCGAGACCGGGCGCAGGTCGAGGCGAGGGGCGGACCGGTCAGCTCAGGTGCTCCGGCTGCACCTCGTGCTTGCCCGCGTCCAGGTCCCCACCGCGCCCGGCGTCCACGTCGACCTCGCCCGCGCCGCGGCCGGGACGGTGGGGACGCAGGCGCACCACGACGGACTTGGAGGTGGGGGTGCCGCTGGCCTCGGCGGTCGAGTCCAGCGGGACGAGGGGGTTGGTCTCGGGGTAGTACGCGGCCACGCACCCGCGCGGCGTGTCGTAGACCACCACCCGGAAGGCCTCCGCGACGCGGTCGACCCCGTCGTCCTAGACCCCCACGAGGTCGACGAGGTCACCGTCGCCCACCCCGTTCCCGCGGGCGTCGGCGGCGTGGACGAAGACCACCCGGCGACCGGCGTGGATGCCGCGGTAGCGGTCGTCCAGGCCGTAGACGGTGGTGTTGTACTGGTCGTGGCTGCGCAGGGTCTGCAGCAGCAGTTCCCCCTCCCGCAGTTCCAGCACCTCCAGCGGCACGACCGAGAACACCGCCCGTGCCCCCGGCGTGGTGAAGGTCCGCGAGTCGCGGGGGGCGTGCGGGAGCTGGAACCCCCCGGGCCGGGCGACCTTGGCCTCGTAGTCCTCGCACCCCGGCACGACGCGGGCGATGTGCGCCCGGACGGTGGCGTAGTCGTCGGCGAAACCGGCCCAGTCGATGCCGTACCGGTCCCCCAGCGCGGCGCGGGCGATGCCGGCGACGATCTGCACCTCCGACTGCACCCCGGGGGCCGGTGGGGCCAGCCGCCCGCGGCTGGCGTGCACCTGCGACATGGAGTCCTCGACGGTGACGAACTGCTCGCGGCCGCCGGGGCGCACGTCGCGCTCGGTCCGCCCCAGCGTCGGCAGCAGGACCGCGGTCTCGCCGCAGACGGCGTGCGAGCGGCTGAGCTTGGTCGAGACCTGGACGGTGGTGGTGCACCGGCGCAGCGCGGCCTCGGTGACGGCGGTGTCCGGGGCGGCCTGGGTGAAGTTGCCGCCCATGCCCATGAAGAACTCCACCGACCCCTCGCGCATGGCGCGGATGGTGTCGACGACGTCGTGGCCGTGCTCGCGCGGCGGCGCGAACCCGAACTCGGCCTCCAGGGCGTCCAGGAAGTGCTGCGGGGCGCGTTCCCAGATGCCCATGGTCCGGTCGCCCTGGACGTTGGAGTGACCGCGCACCGGGCACAGCCCGGCACCGGGCCGGCCCACGGCCCCCAGGGCGAGGTGCAGGTTGACGACCTCCTTGATGGTGCCGACGGCGTTGCGGTGCTGGGTGATGCCCATCGCCCAGCAGGTGATGACCCGGTCGGTGGCCAGCACCATCTCGGTGGCCGCGTCCAGCTCGGCCCGCGACAGCCCGGTCGCGGCGAGGACCTGCTCCTCGTCCAGGGACTCCACGTGGGCGGCCCACTCCTGGAACCCGGACGTCGAGTCCTGCACGAAGGCGCGGTCGACCCGGCCGGCGCGCAGCACGGCCCGGCCGAACCACTGGAACAGGGCGAGGTCGCCGTTGCCGCGGATGGGCAGGTGCAGGTCGGACAACCCCTCGCCCGAGACCAGGCCGCGGGGGGTCTGCGGGTTCTTGAACCGCATCAGCCCCGCCTCGGGCAGGGGGTTGACGGTGAGGATGCGCGCACCGCGGCGCTTGGCCGACTCCAGCGCCGAGAGCATCCGCGGGTGGTTGGTCCCGGGGTTCTGCCCGGCGACGACGATGAGCCCGGCGGCGTCGAAGTCGCGCAGGTGCACGCTGCCCTTGCCGATGCCGATGGTCTCGGCCAGGGCCACCGAGGTGGACTCGTGGCACATGTTCGAGCAGTCCGGCAGGTTGTTCGTCCCCAGGGCCCGCACGAACAACTGGTAGGCGAACGCGGCCTCGTTGGACGTGCGGCCCGAGGTGTAGAAGGCCGCCCGGTGCGGGCTGTCCAGGGCCCGCAGCCGGTCGCCGACGAGGCGGTAGGCCTCCTCGTAGGAGACCGGTTCGTAGTGCCGGGACCCGGGGCGCTTGACCATCGGCTCGGTCAGCCGCCCCTGCTGCCCCAGCCAGTGGTCGGACTTCGTGGCGAGGTCGTCGACGGAGTGGCGGGCGAAGAACTCCCGGGTCACCCGCCGCAGGGTGGCCTCCTCGGCCACGGCCTTGGCGCCGTTCTCGCAGAACTCGGCCGTGTGCCGGTGCTCGGGGTCGGGCCAGGCGCAGCCCTGGCAGTCGAAGCCGCCCACCTGGTTCAGCCGCAGGAGGGTGGCGGCGGTGCGCCGCACCCCCATCTGCTCGACCCCGTGCTGCAGGGCCACCGCCACGGCGGGGACCCCCGCGGCGTACCCCTTGCGGGAGGAGACCCGTAGGCCGGACTCGTCGACGTCCTCGACCGGTGACTTCTTCGTCATCGGGGAACGCTACCGCGCCCGGCCCGGGCAGATCACCCGACCGTGACGGTCGGGGCCCCCGCGGTGTCCTCGGCGGCGTCCATCTGCGCGGCCAGGCGGTTGGCCTCCTCGATGAGCGTCTCGACGATGGCGTGCTCGGGCACGGTCTTGATGACCTCGCCCTTGACGAAGATCTGCCCCTTGCCGTTGCCGCTGGCCACGCCGAGGTCGGCCTCGCGGGCCTCCCCCGGGCCGTTGACGACGCAGCCCATGACCGCCACGCGCAGCGGCACGCTCATGCCCTCCAGCCCCTCGGTGACGGCGTCGGCCAGGGAGTAGACGTCGACCTGGGCGCGACCGCAGGAGGGGCAGGAGACGATCTCCAGCTTGCGCGGGCGCAGGTTCAGCGACTGCAGGATCTGGATGCCGACCTTGACCTCCTCGGCCGGCGGCGCGGACAGGGACACGCGGATGGTGTCGCCGATCCCCTTGCTCAGCAGCGCCCCGAACGCGGTCGCGGACTTGATGGTGCCCTGGAACGCCGGGCCGGCCTCGGTGACGCCGAGGTGCAGCGGCCAGTCCCCGCGCTCGGCCAGCAGCTCGTAGGCGCGGACCATGACGACGGGGTCGTTGTGCTTGACGGAGATCTTGAAGTCGTGGAAGTCGTGCTCCTCGAACAGCGAGGCCTCCCACACCGCGGACTCCACCAGCGCCTCGGGCGTGGCCTTGCCGTACTTCTCCAGCAGGCGCGGGTCCAGGGAGCCGGCGTTGACGCCGATGCGGATCGAGACGCCCGCGTCCTTGGCGGCCTGGGCGATGTCCTTGACCTGGTCGTCGAACTTGCGGATGTTGCCCGGGTTGACGCGCACCGCGCCGCACCCGGCCTCGATGGCCGCGAAGACGTACTTGGGCTGGAAGTGGATGTCGGCGATGACCGGGATCTGCGACTTCTTCGCGATGATCGGCAGCGCCTCGGCGTCGTCGTTCGTCGGGCAGGCCACGCGGACGATGTCGCACCCGGAGGCGGTCAGCTCGGCGATCTGCTGCAGGGTGGCGTTGATATTGGTGGTCGGCGTCGTCGTCATCGACTGCACCGACACCGGGGAGTCGCTGCCGACCCCCACCTTGCCGACCTGGATCTGGCGGGTCGTGCGCCGCGGGGCCAGGACGGGCGGGGGGAGGGCGGGGAGACCGAGGCTGACGCTCACGCACAGCAGTATCAACCCCGGCTCGGACACGGACGAATCCAGGTCACGCCCGGGCCGGGAGCGTCCACCGGACCCTCACCGGTTCAGCGTCACCGGTTCAGCGTCACCGGTCTGACGATGTCCGCGTACAGCAGCAGCACGCTCATCCCCACGAGCAGGATCGAGACCCCGTAGGCCACGGGCATGGCCTTGGCCACGTCCACCGGCCCGGGGTCCGGGCGCCGGCGCAGCCGGAAGATCCCCTTCTTCACGACCTCCCACAGGGCCCCGGCGATGTGCCCGCCGTCGAAGGGCAGCAGGGGGATGAGGTTGAAGACGAACAGCGCGACGTTGAGCCCGGCCAGCAGCGAGACCAGGCGGGAGGTCCGCTCGGCCAGCTCGTCGCCGGGGATGACCGCGGGCAACGCGTTGGCCTCGCCCGCCAGGCGCCCGATGCCGACGATGCCGATGGGCCCCTCGGGGTCGCGGGCGGCGGTGCCGAACGCGGCCTGGGCCACGTCGTAGAGCCGTTGCGGCAGCCGCACGACGATGCCGGCGACGGTCTGGACCTGCTGCCCGACCACGCCGGGCACCTCGTCCAGGCCGGTGCGCACGACCGCGATGGACGGGGAGACGCCGAGGAAGCCGACCTCCCGCGTCCCGCCGGTCGGACGGCCGTCCGCGTCCACGGCCTCGCGCCGGGTCAGCACGGGCGTCACCGTCAGCGGCACCCGCTGCCCCTCGCGCACCACGACGAGGTCGACGGCCTGCCCGCCGTGGTCGCGGATGGCGGCCGAGAGCTGGTTCCAGCTCTGCACGGGCCGGCCGTCGAACTGCACGACCTCGTCACCGGGGCGCAGCCCGGCGGCCGCCCCGGGGGCCAGCGGGTCCCCGGGCGCGCACGTCGTGGCCGTGCTGCCCGCGGGCAGGACGCACTGGGACACCGCCGACAGGCGCGGGACGAGCCCGGGCTGCCCGATGGCGCTGACCGCGATCGCCGTCAGCACGAGCGCGAGGACCAGGTTGACGAACGGGCCGCCGAACATCACGACGATGCGCTGCCACACGGGCTTGGACGTGAAGGTGCGGTGCTCCTCCCCCGGGGCGACCTCCACGGAGCTGGCCTGGCGCGCCTCCTCGGCCATGAGCGCCCAGCGGCCCGTGCTGGAGGCCTTCACCCGGCCGTCCGGGCCGGGCGGGAACATGCCGATCATCCGGACGTACCCGCCGAGCGGGATCGCCTTGACGCCGTACTCGGTCTCCCCGCGCCGGCGGGAGAACAGGGTCGGGCCGAAGCCGACCATGTACTGGGTCACCTTGATGCCGAACCGCTTGGCGGGCAGCAGGTGCCCGACCTCGTGCAGCGCGATGGACACCGCGACCCCGACGGCGGCGGCGGCGATGCCGACGACCCAGAGCAGGACCTCGCTCACCGGGTGGTCCCGCCGGTGGGCAGGCCCGTGAGCTCCCGGGCCCGGGCGCGGGCCCAGTCCTCGGCGGCCAGGACGTCCTCGACGTCGCGCGGCTCACCGGCCGGGTCGTGCTCGGCCACGACGCGGGCCAGGGTGTCGACGATGCCGAGGAACGGCAGCGCACCGGCGTGGAAGGCGGCCACGCACTCCTCGTTCGCGGCGTTGAACACGGCCGGGACGGTCGAGCCGCGCCGGCCGGCCTCCCGGGCCAGGTCCAGGGCGGGGAAGGCGCGGGCGTCGACGGGTTCGAAGGTCCAGCTCCCCGCCCGGGTCCAGTCCACGCCCGCGGCGGCGCCGGGCACGCGGCCGGGCCAGGACAGCCCGAGGGCGATGGGCAGGCGCATGTCCGGCGGCGAGCACTGGGCCAGGGTGGATCCGTCGGTGAACTCGACCATGGAGTGCACGACGGACTGGGGGTGCACGACGACGTCGATGCGGTCGTAGCCGATCCCGAACAGCAGCGAGGCCTCGATGACCTCCAGGCCCTTGTTGACCAGGGTGGCCGAGTTCGTCGTCACGACCGGCCCCATCGACCACGTCGGGTGGGCCAGGGCCTGCTGCGGGGTGACGTCGGCCAGCTCGGCGCGGGTGCGGCCGCGGAACGGCCCGCCGCTGGCGGTCAGGACGAGCCGGGCGACCTCCTCGGGCGCCCCGCCGCGCAGGCACTGCGCCAGGGCGGAGTGCTCGGAGTCGACGGGCACGACCTGGCCGGGCGCGGCCGCCCGCGTCACCAGCGGCCCCCCGGCGACGAGGGACTCCTTGTTGGCCAGCGCCAGGGTGCGGCCGGTGGCCAGGGCGGCCAGCGTGGGCCGCAGCCCCACCGAGCCCGTCATCCCGTTGAGGACGACGTCGCCGGGGTGGGTGGCGACCTCCGTCGCGGCGTCCGGGCCGGCGACGACGCGCGGCAGCGGCCGGCCGGCGGCCTGCACGCGCAGCGCCTCCAGCAGCGGGCCGCGGGCCTCCTGCCGGGCGACGCCGACGAGGGCGACGCCGTGGTCGAGGGCCTGCCGGGCCAGCGCGGCGACGTCGCCGCCGCCGGCCGCGAGCGCCACGACGCGGAACGGCGGCTGCGCCCCCTCGCCCGCCGCGGCGCGGACCACGTCGAGCGCCTGGGTGCCGATCGAGCCGGTGCTGCCGAGCAGCACCACGTCCCGGACTCCCCCGGGACGCTCGGCGGGGACGGCGGCGTGACGGGGCGGGCGGGAGGAGCTCACGGGCCCATCATGGCCTGCCGTCCCCGCCCGCCACGCCCCGTGACGGGCGGGCTGCAGCGGATCTGCACGGGATCGGCAAGGATGACCCCGGCAGCACACCACTCGGAGGGACACCCGCCATGCGCACGCACCTCACGCGGAGGCTCATCGCCGCGTCCTCGGCCGCCGTCGTCACCCTCGGTGGCGCGGCGACGTACGCCGCGACGTCGGCCGCAGCCGACACCGCCGACCGCCCCGGGGTGTCCGTGCTGTCGACGGTCGACGCCTCCGACCGGCAGGCGGCGCTGGACTTCTGGACCGGTGAGCGGCTCGCCGAGGCCACGCCGGTGGACCGCGTCGTGGGCCGCGGGGCCGGTGCCCCCGGCGCGGCCGCCGCCCTCGGCGTGCCCGCCCCGGCCCCGGGGCAGCAGGCCCAGCCGCGCTCGACCACCTCGGCCACCTCGACCACGGGGGCGGCCCCGGCGCTGCCGCGGGCTCGACGGGCCACCTCCGAGCTCGTGACGGGCGGGGCGGTCGCCCGCGCGACGGCCTGGACGGGCGCGGCGGTGCCGACGGTCGGGCGCCTCTACTTCACCCAGGGCGCCGGCAAGTACGAGTGCACCGCGAGCAGCGTGGACTCCCCCAAGGGCAACGTCATCGTCACCGCGGGCCACTGCGTGACCGAGAACGGCCTGGACTCCCAGAACGTCATCTTCGTCCCGGGCCTGACGGGCACGGGCGAGCCGCTGGGCCGGTTCCCGGTCGGGCAGACCTTCACCACGTCCCAGTGGCGCACCGGTGACCAGCAGTCCGCGGCGGCGCTGAGCTTCGACGTGGGGTTCGCCGTCGTCCCGCCGCGGGAGGGGAAGTCCCTCAAGGACACCGTGGGCGCCAACGCGATCGCCTTCGACGCCCCGCTGGCGCGCACGACCGTGCTCGGCTACCCCGGCCGCAGCCGCACCGCGGACGGGTTCACCCTGCAGTACTGCACCGGCACCGAGTTCACCGACAACGGCCCGGGCGCGACCGGCGACGTCGCCACCCTGTGCGACCTCGGCGGCGGGTCCAGCGGCGGCCCCTGGCTGCACGACGCCGACCCGGCCACGGGCACCGGCACGGTGACGTCGGTGGTGAGCTTCAGCTACGACGACAACCCCTCGGTCCTGTACGGGCCGCGGTTCGGCGCCGTCGTGCGCGACGTCTACACCCGGGCCGCGAGCGCCTGACCCCCGGTCACGCACGCGCGCAGGGCCCCGCCGGTGCACCGGCGGGGCCCTGCGTCCGCACGCTCAGAGCGGGAAGTTCACGTACTTCGTCTCCAGGTACTCCTCGATGCCCTCCAGGCCCCCCTCGCGGCCGAACCCGCTGGCCTTGACCCCGCCGAAGGGCGCGGCGGCGTTGGAGACGACCCCGGCGTTGAGCCCGACCATGCCGGTCTCCAGCGCCTCGGCCACGCGCATCCCGCGCTCCAGGCCCTGGGTGAAGGCGTAGGCGATGAGGCCGTACTCGGTGTCGTTGGCCAGGGCCAGGCCCTCCTCCTCGGTGTCGAAGACGACGACGGGGGCGACCGGCCCGAACGTCTCCTCGGTCAGCAGCCGGGCGTCGGCCGGGACGTCCACGACGACGGTCGGGGCGTAGAAGTACCCGGCCTCCCCGACGGCCCGGCCGCCGGTGAGCACGCGGGCCCCGGCCCCGACGGCCTCCTCCACGCGCTGGGCGACGTCGTCGCGGGCGCGGGCGTCGATGAGCGGGCCGACCTGGGAGCCGTCCTCGGTGCCGCGGCCGACGACGAGGGAGCCCATGCGCTCGGCGAGGCGGCGGGAGAACTCCTCGGCCACGCCGCGCTGGACGTAGAACCGGTTCGCCGCGGTGCAGGCCTCGCCCTGGTTGCGCATCTTGGCGGCCATCGCCCCGTCGACCGCCTTGTCCAGGTCGGCGTCGTCGAAGACGAGGAACGGCGCGTTGCCGCCCAGTTCCATCGAGATGCGCAGCAGCTGCTCGGCGGACTGCTCGACGAGCTTCTTGCCGACGGGCGTGGACCCCGTGAACGTCAGCTTGCGCAGCCGCCGGTCGGCGATGAGGGGGGCCGTGACCTTGCCGGTGGTCGAGGACGTCAGGACGTTGACGACGCCGTCGGGCACCCCGGCCTCGGCGAGCACCTGGGCCAGCAGCAGCGTGGTCAGCGGGGTCTGGGTGGCGGGCTTGACGACGATGGTGCACCCGGCCGCGAGCGCCGGGGCGATCTTGCGGGTGCCCATGGCCAGGGGGAAGTTCCACGGCAGGATCGCCAGCACCGGGCCGACGGGCTGCTTCATCGTCAGCAGCCGCGACCCCCCGGCGGGGTTCTGCGCGTACCGGCCGGCGATGCGGGGGGCCTCCTCGGAGAACCAGCGGAAGAACTCGTTGCCGTAGGCGACCTCGCCGCGGGCCTCGGCCAGGGGCTTGCCCATCTCCAGGGTCATGAGCAGGGCGAAGTCCTCGGCGCGGGCGGCGACGAGGTCGAACGCGCGGCGCAGGATCTCCCCGCGCTCGCGGGTGGGGGTGCGGGCCCAGGAGGCCTGCGCGGCCACGGCGGCGTCCAGGGCCGCGGCGCCGTCCTCGACGGTCCCGTCGGCGATCTCGGCCAGGGTCCGGCCGGTGGCGGGGTCCTCGACGCGGATGCGCCCCCCGCCGCTGCCCTCGCGCCAGACGCCGCCGATGAACAGTCCGGTGGGGACGCCGGCGAGGAGGTCGCGCTCGCGGGCGCCGGTCGTCCCGTCGGTGGTGGTCCCGTCGGTGGTGGTGGTGCTCATGTCGGTGGTCCTCTCGTTGACGGTCAGGCGGCGGCGAAGACGCGGTCGAGCACGTCGAAGGCCTGCTCGAGGAGGGCGTCGCCGATGCTCAGCGGGGGCAGGAAGCGCAGGACGTTGCCGTCGGTGCCGCAGGTCAGGACGATGACGCCCTGCCGGGCGGCCTCGGTCGCGACGGCCTTGGCCAGGGCGGCGTCGGGTTCGGTGGTGCCGGGCCGGACGAGTTCGACGGCGACCATGGCCCCGCGGCCGCGGACGTCGCCGACGCGCGGGTCGCGCTCGGCCAGGGCGCGCAGCCGGCGCAGCAGCAGCTCCTCGATCTGCCGGGCGCGCTCGAGCAGGCCCTCCTCCTCGATCGTGGCCAGGACGGCGAGCGCCGCGGCCGTGGCCAGCGGGTTGCCGCCGTAGGTGCCGCCGAGGCCGCCGGTGACGGGGGCGTCGACGATCTCGGCACGCCCCGTGACGGCCGACAGCGGCAGCCCGCCGGCGACGCCCTTGGCGATGGTCACCAGGTCCGGTTCGATCCCCTCCAGCGCGCTGGCGAACCAGGCCCCGGTGCGGGCGACTCCGGTCTGCACCTCGTCGGCGACGAACACGACGCCGTTCTCCCGCGCCCAGGCGGCGATGGCCGGCAGGAACCCGGGGGCGGGGACGATGAACCCGCCCTCGCCCTGGACGGGTTCGACGACGATCGCGGCGAGGTTGGCGGCGCCGACCTGCTTCTCGATGACGGCGATGGCGCGGGCGGCGGCGGTCGGCCCGTCGAGGCCGTCGCGGAAGGGGTAGCTCAGCGGGGCGCGGTACACCTCGGGGGCGAAGGGCCCGAACCCGTTCTTGTACGGCATGTTCTTGGCCGTCATGGCCATCGTGAGGTTGGTGCGGCCGTGGTAGGCGTGGTCGAAGACGACGACGGCCTGGCGGCCGGTGTGGGCGCGGGCGATCTTCACGGCGTTCTCGACGGCCTCGGCGCCGGAGGTGAAGAACGCGCTCTTCTTGGCGAAGTCGCCGGGGGTCAGCTCGGCCAGGCGCTCGGCCAGCTCCACGTAGGAGTCGTAGGGCGTGATCATGAAGCAGGTGTGGGTGAAGCGCGCCGCCTGCTCGGTGACGGCCCGCACCACGGCCGGGGCGGAGTTGCCCACGGTGGTCACGGCGATGCCCGAACCGAGGTCGGCGTAGGAGTTCCCGTCGACGTCGACGACGACGCCACCGCCGGCGGCCCGGGCGAAGAACGGCATCGAGGACCCGACCGCGGCCGAGACGGCCGCCGAGCGGCGGGCGGCCAGCTCGCGCGAGACCGGGCCGGGGACCTCGGTGACGAGGCGGATCTCCTGCGCCAGGGCGGGACCGCCCGGCGTGGCGGTCGGGTCGGCCGTCTCCTGCGGGCTGGGCCCGGGGGTGAGCCCGGGGGTGAACGTCGTCATGGCTCGACGGTAGGCGTCCGGTCCGGCGCCGTCAGTGCCGGACCTGCACGATCCACGGACTCTGCGACGGTGCAGAACGGACACCGGGTGCGGCACGATGACCCGGTGGTGCTGCTCGCCGACCTGCTCTCGACCGCCTCCCTGGACCTGCGGCTCGTCGGCGGTGACCCGGACGTGCCCGTCCGGTGGGTCGCCACGAGCGAGCTGGAGGACCCGACGCCGTTCCTGGAGGGCGGGGAGCTGCTGCTGACCACGGGGCTGCGGGTCCCGCGCGAGGGGTGGGGCGCCTGGGTGGACCGGCTCGCCGGCGCCGGCGCGGCCGGGGTGGGCTTCGGCGTGGGCCTGTCGCACCGGGCCGTGCCCCGCACGCTCGTCACCGCGGCTCGCACCGCCGGCCTGGCCGTGGTGGAGGTGCCGGTGCCGACCCCGTTCATCGCCGTCTCGCGCCGCCTGGCCGACCTGCTGCGGCGCAGCGAGAACGAGGCCGAGGCCGCCGCCGCCCGCGCCGGCCGCGACCTCGCCGCGGCCGCCGCCGGACCCGACGGGGCCCGCGCGGTCCTGCAGCGCACCGCCCGGGCCGTGCGCGGGTCGGCGTGGCTGCTCGACGCGGCCGGGACCGTCCTGGCCGCGACCACGTCCCAGGCCCCGCCCGCCGCGGCGCTGGAGGGGCTGCGGCGGGTCCGGGACCAGGGGGCCCGCGCGGCCTGGAGGGAGGTCACGGCGACCGGGACCCTCACGCTGCGCGCGGGCGGGGCGAGCCGGTGGCTGCTGGTGGCCGCCGGGCCCGACCTGCCCCGCGCGGCCCAGCAGACCGTGGGCACGGCGGCCGCGCTGCTGGACCTGCTGACCGCGCGCCCCGCCCTGGACCCCGCCGTGCTCACCCCGGTCCTCACCGCCGGCGTCGTCGACCTCGTCCTGTCCGGGCGCAGCGACCTCGCCGCGCGGCTGGCCGCGGCGCTGGACCTGCGGTTGCCCGACCCGGTCGTCGTCGTGCGCTGGAGCGGGCCGCAGGCCCCGGACCTGCTCAGCGGCGAGCACCACGCCCTCGGTTCCCCCGAGGCCGTGGCCGACGCGCTGCGCGGGTGGACCGGCCGGGCCGGGACCGCCCGCCCGGCCCCGCTGGCCCGGGCCGACCCGCGCGGCGCCGACGCCGCCTGGGCCCGCACCACGGCCCAGCGCCCCGTCGTGCACGCCGACGGCTCCACCCTGCCCGACCTGCTCGGCCCGGCTGGTCTGCAGGCGTGGGCCGCGGGCCGCCTGGAGGGGCTGCAGGACCCGCAGCTGCGCCGGACCGTGGAGGTGTTCCTGGCCCACCACGGCGCCCGGCAACCGGCCGCCGACGCGCTCGGGGTGCACCGCAACACGCTGCGCCAGCGGCTGGCCCGCGCCGAGCAGCGCCTCGGGCTGTCGCTGGAGGACCCGACCGACCGGGCCGAGGTGTGGCTGGCTCTCACCGCGACCCGCTCGTCCTCGGCCTGAACGGCCCCTGCCAGACTCCGGGCGTGGCCCTGGACCCCGCCGACCTGCCCCCCGCCGCCCTGGAGTTCCTCACCGAGCGGCACCTGGCGACACTCACGACGCTGCGGGCCGACGGCTCCCCGCACGTCGTGCCCGTCGGGTTCACCTTCGACCCCGGCACGCGCCAGGTGCGGGTCATCACCTCCGGCACCTCTCGCAAGGCCGTGCACGCCGCCCGCGGGTCGCGCTGCGTCGTCTCCCAGGTCGACGGCCGGCGCTGGCTGTCGCTGGAGGGACCGGGCCGGGTCCTGGACGACCCGGCCTCGGTGCGCGAGGCCGAGGAGCGCTACGCGGGCCGGTACCGCACGCCGCGGGAGAACCCGGCGCGCGTCGTGGTGGTCTTCACCGTGGACCGGGTGCTGGGGTCGGTCCCGCCGTGGGAGTGAGTCAGCGGTAGCCGACCATGAGCTCCACGACGCGGTCGAGGAAGGCGTCCACGGGCGCCTCGCGGTAGCCCCGCGCACCGCGTCGGGGCCGGAACAGCGCGTCGCGGACGTCGTCGGCGGTGAGGGTCAGCTCCCCGCGGAAGTGCTGCACCAGCAGCTCGCACAGCGCGTCGACGTCGCGCGGGTGGTAGCCGCGGCGCAGGCCGCGGGCGCGGGGGAACCGTTCGCCGCGACGCTCCTTCAGCCGGCCCGCGACGGCCTGGCCCAGGGCCGACCGCCGGTCGGTCCAGGCCCGCCGGTCCGGCTGGGCCAGCGCCTGGGCGCGCTCCCGCCCGGCGAGGGCGTCCTCGACCTCGGAGAGCAGGTCGTCCGTGTCGGCCACGTCGTAGCCGCCGAGCTGGGACCCGAAGCCCACGGCCCGCACCTGCGCGGCGGCGACCCGGCCGGCGGGCCCGGCCGCGGCGAGGTGGTCGAGGAACAGGTCGACGTCGGCGACCCTGTACCCGCGGCGCAGCGCCCCCACCCGGGCCGGCCGCTCCCGGACGAGATCGGTGAACGGGACCGTCCCGCTGCTCACGCCGTGCCGCTCACGCCGTCGGCTGCTCGGGACCGATGGCCGCGAGCTGGCCGCAGGCGCCGTCGATCTCGCTGCCGCGGGTGTCGCGGACGGTGGTCGGGATGCCCCGCGCCTCCAGCGCCGCGACGAACGCCTTCTCCACGGCCGGGTCGCTGGCCGTCCACTTCGAGCCCGGGGTCGGGTTCAGCGGGATGGGGTTGACGTGCACCCAGCCGCGGCCGCGGGCGTTGAGCAGCTTGCCGAGGCGGTCGGCGCGCCAGGCCTGGTCGTTGATGTCGCGGATGAGCGCGTACTCGATGCTCACGCGCCGGCCGGTGGCCTCGAAGTAGCGGCGGGCCGCGTCCAGGGCCTGCGCCACGTTCCACCGCCGGTTGATGGGGACGAGGTCGTCGCGCAGCTCGTCGTCGGGGGCGTGCAGGCTCAGGGCCAGCGTCGCCGCGATGCCCTCGGCGGCGAACTTGTCGATGGCCGGGACGAGCCCGACCGTCGACATCGTGATGCCGCGCGCGGAGATGCCCAGGCCGTCGGGGGCGGGCTGGGTCAGCCGGCGGACGGCCGCGACGGCCGACTTGTAGTTGGCCAGCGCCTCCCCCATGCCCATGAAGACGACGTTGCCGACCCGGCCCTCGCCGCCGGGGACCTCGCCGCGGGCCAGGGCCCGGGAGGCGGCCGTGACCTGCTCGACGATCTCGGCGGTGGACAGGTTGCGGGTCAGCCCAGCCTGCCCGGTGGCGCAGAACGGGCAGTTCATCCCGCAGCCGGCCTGGCTGGAGATGCACAGGGTGTCGCGGTTCTTGTAGCGCATGAGCACGGACTCGACGAGGGCGCCGTCGTGCAGCCGGTACAGCGACTTGACCGTGGTCCCCTGGTCGGCGCTCAGCGTGCGGATCGGCGTCAGCAGCCTCGGCAGCAGGGCCTCGGCGATGCGCGCGCGGCTGGCCGCCGGCAGGTCCGTCATCCGCTCCGGGTCGTCCTCGAGCCGCTCGAACCAGTGCGTGGCGAGCTGCTTGCCGCGGAACGCCTTCTCCCCCAGCTCGACCATCGCCGGGCCGCGCTCGGCCGGTTCGAGGTCGGCGAAGTGGCGCGGCGGCTTGCCGCGGCGGGGGGCGGACATGACGAGCTGGCCGGGGCCGGCCGGGGCCAGCGGGAGCGGTTCGCGCGGGGGCCGGGCCGGGTCCGTGGACGGGCCCGAGGACAGGGGGGCGGGAGTGGACATCGCCCTCCATGCTACGGCGCGCGGGACGGGGCCCCGGGACGTCAGGGCTCGGGACGTCAGGGGCCCAGGAACCAGACCAGCAGCAGGTGCACCACCGGCGCCGCGGGCAGCAGCGAGTCCAGCCGGTCCATGACCCCGCCGTGCCCGGGCAGCAGCGTGCCCATGTCCTTGATCCCCAGGTCGCGCTTGAGCATGGACTCCGACAGGTCCCCGCCGATGGCCACGACGACGGTGACGGCCCCCAGCAGGACGCCCTGCCACCACGCGCCCCCCAGGGCCAGCGGCAGGGCGAGGCCCCCCGCGACCATGCCGACGAGCAGCGAGCCGGCCGTGCCCTCCCACGACTTCTTCGGGCTGACCGAGGGCGCCATGGGGTGGCGGCCGAAGAGGACCCCGGCGGCGTAGCCGCCCACGTCGCTGGCCACGACGAGCAGGACGAACACGAGCACCCGCCAGGCGCCGTCGCTGGCGGCGAGCATGAGCATCGCGAACCCGGCCAGCAGCGGCCCGTAGGTGACGATGAAGACACCACCGGCGACGTCGCGCACGGGGGGGACCCGCACCGGGGCCCCGTGGTCGCCCCCGTCGTCGAGGAGGCGGTAGACGACGACCGCGGCCACGGTCAGGGCGTAGGCCGCGAACAACGTCTCCCCGCCGCCGAGGTAGGCGCCCGGCACCATCGCCAGGGTGCCCACCACCGGCGGCAGGACGGGGACGCGCAGGTGGCGCGAACGGAAGGCCCGGACCATCTCGACCGTCCCGTAGAGGACGGCGGCGCAGGCCAGGACGCCGAAGGCCTCCCGGCGCACGAACAGGCTGGCGACCAGCACCCCGCCCATCGCCAGGCCCATGCCGATGGCGGCGGGGAGGTTGCGGCCCGCCCGCCGCGGCGGGCGGGTCGCGGACGTCGTCTCGCTGGTCACCGGCACGCTCAGACGGCCAGGAGTTCGGTTTCCTTGTTCTTCAGCAGCTCGTCGACGGCGTCGACGTGCCGCTTGGTCACCGACTCCAGCTCCTTCTCGGCGCGCCCGACCTCGTCCTCACCGGCCTCGCCGTCCTTGACGATGCGGTCCAGCTCCTCCTTGGCGCGGCGGCGGACGTTGCGCAGCGAGACGCGGGCGTCCTCGGCCTTGGAGCGGGCCAGCTTGATGTAGTCCTTGCGCCGCTCCTCGGTCAGCTGCGGCAGCACGATCCGGATGACGTTGCCGTCGTTGCCCGGGTTGACCCCCAGGTCGGAGTTGCGCAGCGCCTTCTCGATCTCACTCATGGCGCCGCGGTCGAACGGGGTGATGAGCACCGAGCGCGCCTCGGGGATCTGGAAGCTCGCCAGCTGCTGCAGCGGCGTCGGCGCGCCGTAGTAGTCGACCATGACCTTGTGGAACATCGCGGCGTTGGCCCGCCCGGTGCGGATGGCGCCGAAGTCCTCCTTGGCGACCTCGACCGCCTTTTCCATCTTCTCCTCGGCCTCGAGGAGGGTGTCGTCGATCACGGTGGTCCCTTCGTCCTTCGTCCCGGCGCGTCCTGCGCCCCCGCGGTGCCGCAGGGCGCGGACGCGCCCGGGGAGGGCTCAGTCCGCGATCACCTGCGTGCCGATCCTCTCACCCCGCAGCGCGCGGGCCACGCCCTGGCCCTCCATGCCGAAGACGATCATCGGCAGGCGGTTGTCCATGCACAGGCTGAAGGCCGTCGTGTCCACCACGCGCAGGTTCTTCTGCAGCGCCTCGGCGTAGCTGATCGTCTCGATCTTGGTGGCGCCGGGGTCCTTGCGCGGGTCGCCCGTGTAGACGCCGTCGACGCCGTTCTTGGCCATGAGGACGGCGTCGGCGCGCACCTCCAGGGCCCGCTGGGCGGCGACGGTATCGGTGGAGAAGTACGGCATCCCGGCGCCGGCGCCGAAGATGACGACGCGGCCCTTCTCCATGTGCCGGATCGCCCGGCGCGGGATGTACGGCTCGGCGACCTGGCCCATGGTGATGGCCGTCTGCACGCGCGTGTCGACGTCCTGCTGCTCCAGGAAGTCCTGCAGCGCCAGGGCGTTCATGACGGTGCCGAGCATGCCCATGTAGTCGGCGCGGCTGCGCTCCATGCCGCGCTGGGACAGCTCCGCGCCGCGGAAGAAGTTGCCGCCGCCGACGACGATCGCGACCTGCACGCCCTGCTTGACCGGGCCGGCGATCTCGCGCGCCACCTGGGCGATGACGTCGGGGTCGACCCCGACCCGGCCGTTGCCGAAGAACTCCCCCGAGAGCTTGAGCAGCACCCGCTGGTAGGCGGGGCGGGGGTGCACCGTCCCGGCCTCGAGGTCGACGGTCAGGCTCGGCTCGCTCACGCGGTGGCTCCTCGGGTGGTTGCGCTGGGATCGGGGCTGGGGTGCGGGCTGGGGTCTGGGGCAGTCTGCCCCAGCCGGGTGCTGGAGGTCACGCTCGGTGAGTCTCGACTGGTCCGGACGTGCGAACGGGGTGGGAGGACCGTGGTCCCCCACCCCGTTCACGCTGCGGCTCGGTGCTGCCTCAGACGCCCGCGCGGAAGCGGGCGAAGGCGGTCACCTGGGCGCCGGCGTCGGCCAGCAGCTTGGTGATGGTGACCTTCTGGTCCTTGGCGAAGGGCTGCTCGAGCAGGACGTTGTCCTTGAAGAAGCTGTTGACGCGACCCTCGACGATCTTGGGCAGCGCGGCCTCGGGCTTCTTCTCCTCGCGCGCGGTCTCCTCGGCGATGCGGCGCTCGGACTCGACCTTCTCGGCCGGGACCTCCTCGCGGGACAGGAAGGTCGGGCTCATCGCGGCGGTGTGCATCGCGATGTCCTTGCCCAGCGTCTCGTCGTCCTTGTCCAGGGCGACGAGGACACCGATGGTCGGGGGCAGGTCGGTCGCGGTGCGGTGCAGGTACGCCGAGACGTGGGCACCCTCGACGCGGGCGACGTTGGGGACGAGGATCTTCTCGCCCATCGTCGCGTTGGCCTCGTCGAGGACGACCTGGACGGACTTGCCGTCCATCTCGCTGGCCAGCAGCGAGGCGGAGTCGGTCGCGCCGACGGCCACGGCCTGGGCGAGGACCTGGTTGGCCAGGGTCACGAAGCCCTCGGACTTGGCGACGAAGTCGGTCTCGCAGTTGACCTGCACCATGACGCCGAGGCCACCGTCGACGTGCACGGCCACGAGGCCGTTGGAGGCGTCGCGGTCGGCGCGCTTGGCGACGCCCTTCTGGCCCTTGATGCGCAGCAGCTCGATGGCCTTCTCGACGTCGCCGTCGGTCTCCACGAGCGCGTTCTTGCAGTCGAGCATGCCGGCGCCGGTCTTCTCGCGCAGCGCCTTGACGTCAGCGGCGGTGTACGCAGCCACGGTCTGTCCTCTCGTCGTCCTCGTGAACTTCTGGTCGGGGGCGGACGCGCGGACGCCCCGGGCCGTGGGCCCGGGGCGTCACCACAGGCGTCCTGTGTCGTACCTGGCGCAGGCGCCGAGGTCAGGCCTGCGCGGCGGCCTCGGCCGGCTCACCCTCGGCGGCAGCGGCCTGCGCCGGCTGCCCCTCGGCGGCGGCGGCCTCGGCGGCCTCGGGGGCGGTGGAGCCCTCCGCGGTCGCGGTCGACTCCGACCCACCGGTCTGCTCGCCCTCGCTGCCGGCCAGCAGGTCCTGCTCCCACGCGGCCAGCGGCTCGGCGTCGGTCTCGGACTTGCCGCCGTGACGGACCTGCAGGCCGTCGGCGACCGCGTCGGCGATGACCCGCGTCAGCAGCGTGACGGAGCGGATGGCGTCGTCGTTGCCGGGGATGCGGTAGTCGACGTCGTCCGGGTCGCAGTTGGAGTCCAGGATCGCCACGACCGGGATGTTGAGCTTCTTGGCCTCGTCGACCGCGAGGTGCTCCTTGTTGGTGTCGACGATCCACACCGCGGAGGGGACCTTGGTCATGTCCCGGATGCCGCCGAGGGTCTTCGTCAGCTTCTCGTACTCGCGACGGAGGACGAGCAGCTCCTTCTTCGTGAGGCCGGAGGCGGCGACGTCGTCGAAGTCGACCTCCTCGAGCTCACGCATGCGCGAGATGCGCTTGGAGACGGTCTGGAAGTTCGTGAGCATCCCACCGAGCCAGCGCTGGTTCACGTAGGGCATGCCCACGCGACGGGCCTGCTCGGCGATGGACTCCTGGGCCTGCTTCTTCGTCCCGATGAACAGGATGGAACCGCCGTGGGCGACGGTCTCCTTGACGAAGTCGTACGCGCGGTCGATGAAGGACAGCGACTGCTGCAGGTCGATGATGTAGATGCCGTTGCGCTCCGTGAACAGGAAGCGCTTCATCTTCGGGTTCCAGCGGCGCGTCTGGTGCCCGAAGTGCACACCGGACTCGAGCAGCTGGCGCATCGTCACGACGGCCATGGGTGGTCCTCCTCGTGCCGGCCCCCTGGTGGGGCCGATCGGTTGTCCCGCAGCGGGCCGGTCGGCCTGCCGCGCCTGGCTCCCGTGCGCACCCGACCACCGGGGCGACCCGGTGGACCGAGAGGGTGCTCCCCTCCGCCGTGGCGCGGAGAGCGGGAACGCGATGTCACCCTGGACGTCACCGGCCACCCGGAGGGCGGGCAGGACGCACGGGGGTGCGCTCGTAGTCTACGACGCGTGAGCACTGGTCTCGACCGCGGTCCGTCCACCCCCGTCGGCACACCCCCCGCACCCGCCGGCGTGCGGCGGATGCGGCGCTTCGGGCCGACCGTCTTCGCCGAGATGTCGGCCCTGGCCCAGCGCACCGGCGCGGTGAACCTGGGGCAGGGCTTCCCCGACACCGACGGCCCGGCCTCCCTGCTGGAGGACGCCGTGACGGCGCTGCGCTCGGGCGCCAACCAGTACCCGCCCGGGCTCGGCGTGCCGGAGCTGCGCGAGGCCGTGAGCCGGCACCAGGAGCGCTGGTACGGGCTGCGACCCGACCCCGGCACCGAGGTGCTCGTCACGGCCGGGGCCAGCGAGGCGACGGCCGCGGCGCTGCTGGGGCTGTGCGAGGCCGGCGACGAGGTCGTCGTCCTGGAACCGGCCTACGACGCCTACCCCGCGCTCATCGCCCTGGCCGGCGCCGTGCAGCGCTCGGTGCCGCTGCGGCCGACCACCGACGGCTTCGCCCTGGACCGGGCCGCGCTGGAGGCGGCGTTCTCCGAGCGGACCCGGCTCGTGCTGCTCAACACCCCGCACAACCCCACCGGCGCGGTCCTCTCCGACGACGAGCTCGACCTCATCGCCCGCCTCGCGGTGCGCCACGACGCCGTCGTCGTCACCGACGAGGTCTACGAGCACCTCGTCTTCGACGGCCACCGGCACCGGCCGATCGCCACCCTGCCCGGCATGGCCGAGCGGACGCTGACGATCTCCTCGGCGGGCAAGACGTTCTCGGTGACCGGGTGGAAGATCGGCTGGGTCAGCGGCCCCGCGCACCTCCTCGCTGCCGTGCGCTCGGTCAAGCAGTTCCTCACCTACGTCAACGGCGCCCCCTTCCAGCCCGCCGTCGCCCGGGCCCTGGACCTGCCCGACGCCTTCTTCACCGGGCAGGCCGCCGACCTGCAGCGCCGCCGGGACCTGCTGAGCGAGGGCCTGCGCTCGGCCGGGTTCGGGGTGCGCACCCCGGCCGGGACGTACTTCGTGATCGCCGACCCGCAGCCGCTGGGCTTCCAGGACGGGACGGAGCTGTGCCGCCGGCTGCCCGAGCTCGCCGGCGTCGTCGGCGTCCCCGTCGGCGCCTTCTGCGAGCCGGGCGGCGCGGCCGCCGCGGCGGTGGCGCCGCTGGTGCGCTTCACGTTCTGCAAGTCCGACGCCGTGCTGCTCCGGGCCTGCGACCGGCTGCAGGCCCTGCGCCGGTGATCCCGCCCGAGCGGGCCGGCCTGCGCACCGCCCTGGAGGCGGAGCGGGACGAGGCGGTCGACCGGGCCGCGGCGCTGGAGCGCGAGCTCGCCAGCGCGCTGGAGGCGGCCGCCGAGGGCACCGCCGACGACGAGCACGACCCCGAGGGCTCCACGACGGCCTTCGAGCGCGCGCAGGTGGCGGCGGTGCTGGAGCAGGTGCGCGAGCGCCTGGCCGCGCTGGACGTGGCCCTGGCCCGGCTCGGGGAGCCGGGGTTCGGGCTGTGCGAGCGGTGCGGGCGCCCCATCGCCCCGGGCCGCCTCGCCGCCCGGCCGTGGGCCACGACGTGCGTCGAGTGCGCCGGGCGGGTGCGGCGGTAGCGCCGCCGCGGCCCGCTCCCCCGGCCCCACACCCGGCCCCACACCCGGCCCACACCCGGGCCCACACCCGGCCTCACGCCCCCCACGCCCGGCTCCCCGTGGGTGCGGCCGTGGGATCGGCGTCGACGTCGTCGGGGCGACGTCCACGGCGTTCCCACGCCCGACCCGACAGCGCGGGGCACCCACGGGCGCACCCACCGGGACACCCGCGTGGAGTGAGCCGTGGGTGTCCCGGCCCGGTCGCCCCGGTGACGTCGAGCGCACACCCACGGGTGGTCCCACACCCGGCCCGACGTCGGTGCAGCCGTGGGACCGGCCCGGTCGTCGGCAGGACGACGGCCGCACCGGTCCCACCCCCGGTCCCGCTTCCCGACCCGACCCGACCCGTCCCGTCCCGTCCCGGAGCCTGGGGACGGCGAGCGCCGCACGTCGTCCCGGGCTCCACACCCCCTGCGCGGGCCCGGTCGTCCACACCGCTCACCCGGCGGGCCCGGCCCCACCGCGCGGCCGGGGCAGGCTGGCGGCGTGCTGGGTACAGGGGTCACCGCCGCTCTGGCGTCCGTCGCCGTCGCGGGCCTGGCGGCCGCCCTCGTCGTGGCCTCTCCCGTGCCGGAGCTGGTGGGTCCACCCGGGCCGGTCAGTCGCACCGGGACCACCGCGCCGACGTGGACGTGGCCGGTGGACCCGCACCTCGTCGTGCGCACCTTCGACGACGTGGGCCGCTACGACGCCGGGCACCGCGGGGTGGACCTGGCTGCGGCCGGGGGGACGCCGGTGGTGGCCGTCGCGGCCGGTCAGGTCACCTTCGCCGGCCCGGTCGCCGGCCGCGGGGTGGTCGTGGTGGCCCACCCGGACGGTCTGCGCACGACCTACGAGCCGGTCGAGGCCGGGGTGCGGGCCGGTCAGCCGGTGGCGGCCGGGGCGCTGCTGGGCACCGTGGCCGCCCAGCCGGCGCACTGCCCCGCCGCGTGCCTGCACCTGGGGGTGCGCCGGGGCGAGACGTACCTGGACCCCCTCGCCCTGCTGCGCGCGGCCCCGCCGGTCCTGCTGCCGCTGGGGCGGGCCTGACCGCCGGACCCGGCGCTCAGCTGACGTCGGACAGCTTGCCGCGCAGCTGCAGGACGGCCTTGGTGTGCATCTGGCAGATGCGCGACTCGGTGACGCCGAGGACGCGGCCGATCTCGGCCAGGGTCAGGCCCTCGTAGTAGTAGAGGGTGACGACGATCTTCTCCCGCTCGGGCAGCTGGTTGATGGCCCGGGACAGCAGGAACTTCGTCTCCTCGCTCTCGAAGGCCGCGACGGGGTCCTCGGCCTTGGTGTCCTCGAGGGTGTCGACGAGGGAGAGCTTGTCGCCCTTCTCCCCCGACACGCTCAGCAGCTCGTCGAGGGCCACGACGTTGACGTAGGAGACCTGGCTGAAGATGTGGTGCAGGTCCGACAGGGCGATGCCCATGCGGTCGGCGACCTCGGCCTCGGTGGGGGTCCGGTGCAGCTCCCCCTCCAGGGTGGCGTAGGTCCGTTCGACCTCGCGGGCCTTGCTGCGCACCGAGCGCGGGATCCAGTCGATGGCGCGCAGCTCGTCGATGATGGCGCCGCGGATGCGGGAGATGGCGTACGTCTCGAACTTGATGGCGCGCCCGATGTCGAACTTCTCGATGGCGTCGATGAGCCCGAAGATGCCGTAGGAGACCAGGTCGGCCTGCTCGATGTTGGGGGGCAGCCCGACCCCCACGCGGCCGGCGACGTACTTCACCAGCGGCGAGTAGTGCATGATCAGCTTCTCGCGGACGTAGGGGTCCGCGGTGGCCTTGAACTCCTCCCACATGGCGCGCAGGGCCGCCTCGGCCGCCTCCTGCTCGGGGGTCAGGGGCCCCTTGCCCTTGCGGCTGGTGAAGCGCGCGTTGGCCTGCGGGCGGCCCGCCGGCTGCACCTCCCCGGCCGGCTCGGTGGACCCGTCCACCGGCTCGGCCGCGTCCACCGCGTCCCGGGTGCCCGTCTGCTGCGTGCCGGTGGCGTCGATGCCGCGCTCCATCCCGTCGTCGACCACTCGCAGACCGGAGTCGCGCTCCGTCTGGGCGGCGGTGGCCCGTTCCTTCGCCGCGCCTGGTTCCACCGTGGTCCTCCCCCCGGACCGTCAGGCCCGGGGATGGGCCTGACGGTGAGAACTCCGCAACCGCTCCACGGAGACGTGTGTGTAGATCTGCGTCGTTGACAGCGTAGCGTGACCAAGCAACTCCTGTACGCTACGAAGGTCAGCTCGTCCGTCGAGCATGTGCGTCGCGGCCGCGTGCCGCAGACCGTGCGGAGACGTGTGCGGCGCACCGGGAACGGCCTCGACCGCCCGGTTGACGACGGTCCGCACCTGCCGCTGGTCGATCCGGCCGCCGCGACGGCCCAGGAACACCGCGTCACCGGAAGCCGGCCCCGCCAGCAGCGGCCGGCCCCGCTCCAGCCACGCCTGCAGGGCGCGCAGGGCGGGCTCACCGAAGGGCACGACCCGCTGCCGGTCGCCCTTGCCCAGGACGCGCACCTGCCGGTGCCCCGGGTCCACGTCCCCCAGGTCCAGCCCCACGACCTCGGCGACGCGGCAACCGGTGGCGTACAGCAGCTCCAGCAGCGCCCCGTCGCGCAGCGCGGTGGGGTCGGCGGCCTCGTCGTCCCGGGCCGCGACCGCCGGCTCCAGCGCGGCCTGGACCTGGCTGCGGGCCAGCACCCGGGGCAGGTCCCGGGACCGCTTCGGGGCCTGCAGCCGCAGCCCGGGGTCCTGCGCCAGCCGGCCGGTGCGGTGGGCCCAGGCCGTGAAGGTGCGCACCGCGGCGGCCCGCCGGGCCAGCGTGGAGCGGTGGTGGTCGGCCGCGGCCGCGGTCTGCCAGGCCCGCAGGTCCGCCAGTCCGAGCACCCCCAGGTCCAACGCCCCGTCCCCGGCGGCCGGGACCATCGTGGTCAGCAGGTCGCGCACGTCGGAGCAGTAGGCCCGGACGGTGTGCTCGGAGCGGTTGCGCTCGGCGCGCAGGTGGGTGGCGAAGGCCGCCAGCAGCCGTCCCAGGTCCTCGGGCCCGACCGCCTCCCGCTCCCGCCCCTGCCCCTGGTCGGTCCCCTCGCCTGCCACCCCAGCACCGTCGTGCGTGCCCGGCGGCGGCGCAAGCCGCCGCGCGGCCCGCCGGGGCACCGCCGCGGCCGTGCGAAGATCACGCGGTGGTTCAGCGCACCGGCCCGCGGCTCACCGACGACGGCGACCAGCCGCAGGACCCGCAGCCCGTCCAGACCGTCCGCTTCGGCCTCGACGGGCTCGCCTACGAGATCGACCTGACGGCGTCGGACGCCGCCGCGCTGCGCCGGGCCCTGGCCCCGTACGTCGAGCACGGCCGGGTCACGCCGGCACGCCGGGCCGGGGCGACCCGGCGGCGCGGGGGGACCGGCGCGGGCCCGGTCGTCGACAGCGCCGCGGTCCGCGCGTGGGCCCGCAAGCGCGGCGTCCCGGTCACCTCCCGCGGCCGGGTGCCCGCCGGCGTGATCGAGCAGTACCTCGCCGCGACCGCTCCCCTCAGTCGCCCTTGACGTTCACCACCTGGCGCAGGACGTGCCGGACCTCGACGAGGTCGGCCGCGTCGGCCATGACCCGGTCGATGTCCTTGTAGGCGGCCGGGATCTCGTCCAGGAACGCGTCGGTGTCCCGGTACTCGATGCCCTTCATGGCCTCCCGCAGCTGCTCGTGGGTGAACCTCCGGCGGGCCGCCGATCGGCTGTGCTCGCGCCCCGCGCCGTGCGGGGAGGAGCGCAGCGACATGACGTCGCCCTTGCCGACGACGACGTAGCTGGCCGTCCCCATCGACCCCGGGACCAGCCCGGGACGTCCGGCGTCGGCCGCGATGGCGCCCTTGCGCGACAGCCACACCTCGCGGCCGAAGTGCCGCTCGCGCGTCGTGTAGTTGTGGTGGCAGTTGATCCGCTCCGCCTCCTCGACGCCCGTCCCGAGGAACGCGGACAGCTGCGCGACCACCCGGTCCATCATCTCCTCGCGGTTCAGCAGCGCGAAGTGCTGCGCCCACTGCAGGTCGGCCAGGTACTCGTCGAACTCGGTCGTGCCCTCGACGAGGTAGGCCAGGTCCCGGTCGGGCAGCGGCACGAACCACTGCGCGCACAGCCGCTGCGCGACCGCGATGTGGTGGGTGGCCAGCTTGTTGCCCGGACCGCGCGACCCGGAGTGCAGGAACAGCCACACCCGGTCCAGCTCGTCGAGGGAGACCTCGATGAAGTGGTTGCCCGACCCCAGGGTGCCCAGCGCCAGCCGCCAGCGCGGGACGAGCTGCTCGCGGAAGGTGGCCCGGTCCGGCTCCAGCGCCTCCAGCTCGGCCACCCGCGGGACGGCCGTGGCCGAGACCTCGCGGTTGGCCGCCCCCGCCGACAGCGGCACCGCGGCCTCGATCGCGGTCCGCAGCACCGACAGGTCCCGGCCGGCGAGGTCGGCGGCCGTGAACCGCGTGCGGACCGCGATCATGCCGCAGCCGATGTCCACCCCGACCGCCGCGGGGATGATCGCCCCGTCGGTCGGGATGACCGACCCGACGGTCGCCCCCTTGCCGAGGTGGGCGTCGGGCATCAGCGCGATGTGCGGGTGGATGAAGGGCATGGTGGCGGCGACCTGGGCCTGCCGGCGGGTGCCCTCCTCCAGCACCGACGCCCAGTTCACCAGCTTCTCCCCCAGCCGCTCCACGGTTCCTCCCTCTCTGCTCACGACGTGTTCCTGGACTGCGCGGCAACGGTTTCCGCGCCGGGCACGAGGGACGACGATACGCACGCACCGTCCCGGGCCCCACTGGTTTTCCGCTCACACCCCCGCGGCGCGGCGCCACCCGCCGTCGCTGCGCACCGCGTGGCCCGACAGCTCCAGGCGCCCGAGCAGGGCCTGCACGGCACCGGCGTCGAGCCCGGAGTCCCGGGCCAGGCGGTCCAGGTCCGCGCCGGTGCGCCGCGGCAGGCACTCGGCCACCCGCAGCTCCTCGCGGTCCAGGCCGTCGAAGGGGCGCTGCTCCACCGCAGGGGCCGTCAGCACCTCCTGCCCCAGCTCGCCCAGCAGCTCGGCGGCCTCCGGCGCGCTCGTCACGCAGACCGCGCCCCGCTCGCGCAGCAGGCGGTGGCAGCCGGCCGAGGCCGGGGAGGTCACCGGCCCGGGGACGGCTCCGACGGGCCGGTGCAACCGCTCGGCCCGGTCGGCCGTCGACAGGGCCCCCGAGCGCCAGGCCGCCTCGACGACCACCGTGCCGCGGGTGAGGGCGGCGATGAGCCGGTTGCGCTCCAGGAACCGCCAGCGCGTCGGGGTGCTGCCCGGCGGCACCTCCGAGACGAGCGCGCCGGTCCGGGCCAGCCGGGCCAGCAGCGCCGCGTTGCCCGGCGGGTAGCTGCGGTCGACCCCGCAGGCCAGGACGGCCACGCTGGTGCCCTCGACGGCGACCGCGGCCCGGTGCGCGGCCGCGTCGATGCCGAACGCCCCGCCGCTGACGACCGCGAACCCGCGCTCGGCCAGGCCCACCGCCAGCTCCGCGGTGACGTGCTGGCCGTAGGCCGTCGCCGCGCGGGACCCCACCAGCGCCGCGCTGCGGGCGGCGACGTCGCCCAGCCGGGCCGGACCGCGCACCCATAGGCAGAACGGGGCACCCAGGGGCCGTTCCCCCGTCGCGTCGACGTCGAGGTCGGCCAGCCCGGCCGGCCACTCCTCGTCGCCGGGCACGACGAGCCGGCCCCCCGCGGCGCGGACGGCGGCGACGTCCCCGGCGGGGTCGACGTCCTCCAGCCGCGTCCGCCACCGCTCCGGGCCGCGACCGGTGACGACGGCCTCCAGGGCCAGCGTCGCCCCGACCTCGGCGACCAGCCGGGCCGCGGCGACGTCCCCCGGTTCGGCCAGCCGGCTCCACGCCGCCCGGGCCAGCCGGTCCTCGCCGAGGGCCGCGCGCAGCGCGGACGGCACGGGGCGGTTCACGCGGCCACCGCCGTGCTGAGGGCCCCCCGCAGCGCGAGGGCGCGGCCCACGTCGTCCCGGTCCGGGGCACCGGCCCCCCGCAGGTCCGCGACCGTCCAGGCCAGCCGCAGCACCCGGTCCACCCCGCGCAGGGTCAGCACGCCCCGCTCCAGGGCCCGGTCCAGGTCCCGGGTGACGTCCGGGCCCAGCCGCAGCGGCCCGCGCAGGAGCGGGCCCTTGAGCTCGCCGTTGGTCCGCACCCCGTGCCGGCCCAGCCGCTCGGCCTGCACCGCCCGCGCCGCGGCGACCCGCGCGGCCACGACGCCCGTGCCCTCCCCCGCAGCCGCCTCGGCCACCTCCGCGCGCGTCACGGCCCGCACCTGCAGCTGCACGTCGACGCGGTCCAGCAGCGGCCCGGACAGCTTGGCGGCGTAGCGGCGCCGCGCCTGCGGGGTGCACGTGCAGTCCAGGCCCTTGCCCACCGCCCGCCCGCACGGGCAGGGGTTGGCCGCCAGGACGAGCTGGAACCGCGCCGGGTACCGCGCCGTGCCGCGGGCGCGGTGCAGGACGAGCTCGCCGTGCTCCAGCGGCTGGCGCAGCGCGTCCAGGACCCGGGCCTCGAACTCGGGGGCCTCGTCGAGGAACAGCACCCCGCGGTGGGCGCGGGAGACCGCCCCCGGCCGCGGCACCCCGCTGCCACCGCCGACGACGGAGGCCACGGAGGCGGTGTGGTGGGGATCCTCGTAGGGCGGTCGGGTGATGAGGGCGGTGCCCGGGCGCCCGCGCAGCGTGCCGGCCACGGAGTGCACGGCCGTCACCTCCAGCGCGGCCTCCTCCTCCAGGTCGGGCAGCAGGCCGGGCAGCCGCGCGGCGAGCATCGTCTTGCCCGCCCCCGGCGGGCCGTTCATCAGCAGGTGGTGGCCCCCGGCGGCGGCGACCTCCAGGGCGAAGCGCGCCTCGGTCTGGCCCACCACGTCGGCCAGGTCCAGCGGCCGGCCCGTGAGCGCCCGCTCGGGCGGGACGAAGGCGCGCGGCGGTGCGGGCAGGTCCAGCGGCGGGTCCCCGCGGTAGTCCGCGACGAGCTCGGCCAGCCAGCGCGCCCCCCGGACGGTGACCCCGGGGACGAGGGCGGCCTCCTCGGCCGTGGCCTCGGGGACGACGACGCGCCGGACGCCGGCGCGGGCCGCGGCCAGCACGGCGGGCAGGACGCCGTCGACGGCGCGCACGCTGCCGTCCAGGCCCAGCTCGCCGAGGTGGACGGTCTCGGCGGACGCCTCCGGCGGCAGGACGCCGGCGGCCGTCAGGGTCGCCACGGCCACGGCCAGGTCGAACGCCGAACCCGTCTTCGGCAGCGTCGCCGGGGACAGGTTCACCGTGATCCGCTGGGCCGGCAGCGGGAAGCCGGAGTTGGCCGTCGCCGCCCGGACGCGGTCCTTGGCCTCGTGCAGGGACGCGTCGGGCAGCCCGACGAGCACGAAGGCGGGGATGCCGGAGGAGATGTCGGCCTCGACCTCGACGAGGTGCCCGTCCAGGCCGACGAGCCCGACGGCCAGGGAGCGTGCCAGCGCCATCAGAGCACCCCCCGCAGGTGCTCGACGCGCGCCGGGCCCCGTTCGGCGGGGGTGACGGCCACGACGTCGAACCGCACCCCGGCGGGGCGCACCGACGGGTGGGTCGTGAGCCACTCCTGGGCCAGCTCCTGCAGCCGGGTCAGCTTCTGGGGGGTCACCGCCTCGGTGGCCGTGCCCGCGCTGGTGCTGCGGCGGGTCTTGACCTCGCAGACGACCAGGTCGTCGCCGTCGCGGGCCAGGACGTCGATCTCCCCGTGCCGGCAGCGCCAGTTCGTCTCGAGCACCGTCATGCCCGCCTCGACCAGCCACCGGGCCGCCACCCGTTCCCCGTACCGCCCCACGGCGTCCTTCGCACGCACGTGCACCACCTCCGCAGCACAGCCTGCGGCGGCCGGCGGGGCGGTCGGGGCGGGTCGGGGCCCGCTGTGGACGGTCCGGACCCTGTGGAGACCGGTGCGGCACCGGGGGTCCTCGTCCACGGGCCCGCCGCGGTGCGGGTCCGTGGGAACGCGCCCCAGCGACCCCCCGGCAGTGGGGCGCGTCCCACGGGTGCATCGACGCAGCGTGCCGGGGCGTTACCGGTGGAGCCCCCGCTCACCCGGACGGGCGAACCGGGGGCTCAGCGCTCGCGCAGGTCGGGCCCGTCGGGGACCTCGATGTCGCGCTTCTGCAGCTCCTCGACGTTGACGTCCTTGAACGTCACCACGCGCACGTCGCGCACGAACCGGGCGGGGCGGTAGACGTCCCAGACCCACGCGTCGTGCAGCGTGACCTCGAAGTACGTCTCCCCGTCGGCCGTGCGGACCTGCAGGTCCACCGAGTTGGCGAGGTAGAAGCGCCGTTCGGTCTCCACCACGTACGAGAAGAGCGAGACGACGTCCCGGTACTCGCGGTAGAGCTGCAGCTCCATCTCGGTCTCGTAGTTCTCCAGGTCCTCGGCGCTCACGGGACCATCATGCCTGCCGGGCCCGCCGGGTGTGGGAGGTGCGGTCCGCGCTCGCCCCGTCCCCCGGCTGCCCCGGGCCCGGGGAGGCCGGGCAGCCGCCAGCTGCGCCGGTGCTGCTCGCAGCTGCCGTGCTCGGCCAGGGCCCGCAGGTGGTCAGGAGCGCTGTACCCCTTGTTCCCGGCCCACCCGTAGTGCGGGAACGCGGCGTGCCGCTCGGCCATCACCGCGTCGCGGGTCGTCTTGGCCAGCACGCTCGCCCCGGCCACGGCGGCGCAGGTCACGTCCGCCTTGACGCGCGTCGTCACGACCGGCCCCTCCCACGGCGCGGAGGGCCCGTCCTCGACCAGCTCGTCCAGCAGCGAGGGCTCGCGCGGGTCGCTGAGGTAGTCGTGGTTGCCGTCGAGGACGACGACGCCGGGGCGCACCGGCAGCTGGGCCAAGGCCCGCCGGCCGGCCAGCCGCAGCGCGGCGGTGATGCCGACGGCGTCGATCTCGGCGGGTTCGGCGTGTCCGACGGCCCAGGCGAGGGCCCAGCGGCGCACCCGGGGCGCCAGGGCGTCCCGGGCGGCGGGGGTGAGCAGCTTGGAGTCGCGCAGGCCGGTGGGCGCGCTGCGGGTGCTCTCGTCGACGACGACGACACCGATGCTCACGGGACCGGCGAGCGCCCCGCGGCCCACCTCGTCCATCCCGGCGACGAGGGCGTGCCCCGAGCGCAGGAGCTGGCGCTCCAGGCGCAGGGAGGGCGCCGGGCGCCGTGTCGCCGGGACCCCGGGGGCGGGGCTCACTGCACCCCGGTCCGGCCGGGGACGGCGGCGAAGTCGTCGGGGGTGCCCAGCCACGTCCAGTGCGACACGGGCCACACGATCGCGTACGCGCGGCCGACGACGAGGTCGACCGGCACGAACCCGTCGTGGGGCTTCTCCTGGTTGTAGCGGGAGTCGGCGGACTCGGCGCGGTTGTCGCCCATGACCCACAGCGCGCCGGCGGGGACCGTGACGTCGCACGTCGTCTCGTCCGGCGAGGTGGAGGAGACGTAGGGCTCGTCCACGGCGACGTCGTTGACGGTGACCGTGCCGTCGGGGGCGCACACGACGTGGTCCCCGGGCAGGCCGATGACGCGCTTGATGAGGTGGTCGTCGGAGTCCTCCGGCAGCAGCCCCACGAAGGTCAGCGCGTCGGCGACGACGGTGCCCACCGGGCCGCGCTGGGTCGGTGCCGACGCCGGCAACCAGCCCCCGGGGTCGGAGAAGACGACGACGTCACCGCGGTGCAGCGCGAACGGGCCCGGGGTGAGCTTGCTGACGACGACGCGGTCGCCGATGTCGAGCGTGCGCTCCATGGACTGGGAGGGGATGAAGAACGCCTGCAGCAGGAACGTCTTGACCACCAGGGAGACGACGAGGGCGACGGCGACGACGAGCACGGTCTCGCGGATCGCGCCCACGATCCCCCCGCCGGCGGGCCGGCGACGCGGGGCCGGTTCCGGGGCGGAGGTGCCCTGCTCGGTGTCCCGGGCGCTCACGACCCGCTCCCCCGTGCGACGGTGCCGACCGCGTCCAGCGGCCAGGTGACGGCGACGACCCGTCCGATGACGTCGCCCAGGGCGACCGTCCCCCCACCGGGGGACCCCAGGTGGGAGCGGGAGTCGGCCGAGTCGCTGCGGTGGTCGCCCATCACCCACAACCGCCCCG
This sequence comes from Kineococcus halophytocola, assembly GCF_041276425.1. Classification (NCBI taxonomy): domain Bacteria; kingdom Bacillati; phylum Actinomycetota; class Actinomycetes; order Kineosporiales; family Kineosporiaceae; genus Kineococcus; species Kineococcus halophytocola. Next base: position 191,271 of record NZ_JBGFTU010000003.1, read on the forward strand.
GGGGCACGGCGATGTCGAACCGCACGTCGCTGGGGGCGTCACCGGGCTGCAGGTAGGGCTCCTCCAGGGGTTCGCCGTCGACCAGGAGGCGTCCCCGGTCGTCGCAGCAGGTGATCCGGTCCCCCGGCAGGCCGACGACGCGCTTGACGAAGTCGGACTCCCCGGGCCGGAACCCCAGCAGCCCGGCGATGCCGGCCCCGACGGCGGCCAGGCCCTGCGGGTCCGGGGGTGCGTCCACGAAGGTGCCGGTGCCGTCGAAGACGACGACGTCCCCGCGCCGGACCTCGGGGGCGTCCACGCGCCACACCAGGACGCGCTCGCCCGGTCGCAGCGTCGGCTGCATGGAGTCCGAGGGGATGGAGAACGTCTGCACGACGAAGGTGCGCACGAGCAGGACGAGCAGGAGGGCGACGGCCAGCACGAGGACGGCCCGGGCACCGCGCGAGGACCGGAGCCCGGCGGGAGCACCGGCGGAGCCACCGGACGGGGTCGACGGCCGCGGGTGGGTGGACGTCACGGGGCTCCTGCCTCACGGGGACTGCGTGCCGCGAGCGCGCGACCCGTGGAGTCTAGACGGGCGGGCCGGGCACCCGTCCGGAACGACACGAGCCGGGCCCCGACGGGGACCCGGCTCGTGCTGGAGGTGCTGGGCTCAGCCGCGGGGGCTGCCCGAGTCGCGACGCTCCTTGATCTTGGCGGCCTTGCCGCGCAGGTCGCGCAGGTAGTACAGCTTGGCGCGCTTGACGTCACCGCGGGTGACGACCTCGATCTTCTCGATGACCGGGGTGTGCAGCGGGAAGGTGCGCTCCACGCCGACGCCGAAGCTGACCTTGCGGACGGTGAAGGCCTCGCGGATGCCGCCGCCGGTGCGGCGGATGACGACGCCCTGGAAGACCTGCACGCGCGAGCGGGTGCCCTCGATGACCTTGACGTGGACCTTGAGGGTGTCCCCGGCGCGGAACTCCGGGACGTCGCTGCGCAGCTGGGCCGCGTCGATGCTGTCGAGCACGTTCATGGGTCTGCTCACTTCTCCTGTCGACGCCACAGGTCATCGGCACAGGCGTTGGTCCCGCGACGGGCGTCCGGTGGGGCTGGCCCCCTGTGGCAGGCGCACCCTCCGCCGCCCGGGGGCAGCGGTCACCGGCCGTCACGGCTCGTTGGTGTCAGCGGATCAGTCTGCCACAGCGGCGGGGGTGGACCGGAACCCGTGCGCGTCGGGGGTCCAGCCGAGCTCGGCCAGGACGGCCAGGTCGTGCGCGTCGCAGCGGGCCGGGTCCAGCCGGGCCAGCACGTCGGGGCGCCGGGTGGCGGTGCGGCGCAACGCCTCCTCGCGCCGCCAGCGCTCGACGGCCCCGTGGTTGCCGCCGGCCAGGACGGCCGGGACGTCCAGACCGCGCCAGGAGGCGGGCTTGGTGTAGGCGGGGTGCTCCAGCAGGCCGTCGTGCTCGGGGGCGTGGCTCTCCTCGGTCAGCGACGCCGCGTTGCCGACGACCCCGGGCACGAGCCGGACGACGGCCTCGGTGATGGCCAGCACGGCGACCTCACCGCCGTTGAGGACGTAGTCGCCCAGGGAGACCTCCCGCACCCGGATCCGGCTCCGGTAGTGCTCCACCACCCGCGCGTCGATGCCCTCGTAGCGCCCGCAGGCGAACACCAGCCACGGTTCGGCGGCCAGCTCGACCGCCGCGCGCTGGCTGAACACCTCCCCCACCGGGGAGGGGACGAGGAGGACGGGCCCGTCCTCGCCGGCGCCGGGCGGGGGGTCGGCCAGGACCGCGTCGAGGGCCTCGCCCCACGGTTCGGGCTTCATGAGCAGCCCGGCGCCGCCGCCGTAGGGGGTGTCGTCGACCGTGCGGTGCCGGTCGTGGGTGTGCTCGCGCAGGTCGTGGACCCGCACGTCGAGCAGCCCCTGGGTCTGCGCCTTGCCGATGAGGGACAGCTGCAGCGGGGCGAGGTAGTCGGCGAAGATCGTGACGACGTCGAGGCGCACTAGCCCTCGTCCCCGGGCAGCTCGGCGAACAGGCCACCGGGCGGGGCGAGCACGACCTTGCGCCGGCGCACGTCCACGGTCGGGACGAGGGCCCGCACGAAGGGCACGAGCACCTCACGGCCGTCGGTGCCGGTCACGACGAGGACGTCCTGCGCCGAGCCGGTGAGCAGGTCGGCCACCGTGCCCAGCGGGGTGCCGGTGATGGTGACGGCGGCCATGCCCCGCAGCTGGTGGGGGTACCAGGCGTCGTCGTCCTCCTGGGCCTCCTCGTCGATGTCGACGAGCAGCAGGGTGTCGCGCAGGGCCTCCACCGCGGTGCGGTCGGCGACCTCGCGGAAGGTCAGCAGCAGGGTGCCGTTGTGCCAGCGGGCGCCGGCGACGGTGAGCTGCCCGGCCGCCGGGTCCGTGCGCAGGACGGCCCCGGGGACGAAGCGCTCGTCGGGGTCGTCGGTGCGCACCTCGACGGTGACCTCGCCCCGCACCCCGTGCGGGCGCCCGATGCGGGCGACGACGTACTCCACGAGAAGTCCTCCGGGTGGGTGGTGGGGGGAACGGCAGGACGCCGGGGCCGCGTGCGCGGCCCCGGCGTCCGGGGGTGGTGCTGGGTGGCCGGGGTCGTCAGCGACGGTCCACGTCGACGAGGTCGACGCGCACCTGCTTGCCGCCGGCCAGCGCCCCGATGACGGTGCGCAGCGCCTTGGCCGTGCGACCGGCGCGGCCGATGACGCGGCCCAGGTCGTCCGGGTGCACGCGAACTTCGAGCACGGCACCGCGCCGCAACGTCTTCGACGTCACCTGCACGTCGTCGGGGTTGCCGACGATGCCGCGCACCAGGTGCTCGAGGGCGTCCGCGAGCACCGGATCAGGACTCTTCGGCCGGCGCGTCGGCGGCGGGGGCCTCGGCCGGCGCGGACGCCTGCTTGGCCGCACCACCGGCGGGGATGCGCGGGGGCTTGGTGTTGGCGCTCGGGGTCCGGTAGGTGCCCTCGGCACCGGGCAGGCCCTTGAACTTCTGCCAGTCGCCCGTGACCTTCAGCAGCGCGGCGACCTGCTCGGTCGGCTGGGCGCCGACACCGAGCCAGTACTGGACGCGCTCGGACTTGACCTCGATCGTCGAGGGGTCCGTCATCGGGTTGTACAGGCCGACCTCTTCGATCGCCCGACCGTCGCGCTTGTTGCGCGAGTCGGCGATGACGATGCGGTAGAACGGCGCGCGGATCTGGCCCATGCGCTTGAGGCGAATCTTGACAGCCACGGTGTGGGGTGTCTCCCGGTTCTGGAGTGGCGAACGGACCGCTCCGGTGTGGGGACGCCGGGACGGGCGGTTCAGGGACGCGCGCACCCCGGGTGAGAGGGTCCCTGGGCGAGCGAGTGCCCGACCATCATGCCAGAGGTCGCGCACCGGCCACGACACGGCCGCGCAGCACCACCCGCGGGCCGTGCAGGACCCCCAGGTCCGCGCGCGGGTCGCCGTCCAGCACGAGGAGGTCGGCGCTCGCCCCCTCCTGCAGGCCCGGGTGACCCAGCCAGCGCCGCGCGGCCCACACCCCGGCGTCCAGGGCCTGCACCCGGCTCAGCCCGGCGGCGGTGAGCTCGTGCAGCTCCTGGACGACGAGGCCGTGCGGCAGCACGCTGCCGGCGTCGGTGCCGGCGAAGACGGGCACGCCCGCGGCGTGCAGGGCGGCGACGGTCTCGTACCGGCGCGCGTGCAGGGCGCGCATGTGCGCGGCGTAGGTGGGGAACTTCGCCTCCCCCCGGTCGGCGATGCCCGGGAAGGTCGCGATGTTCACCAGGGTCGGCACGACGGCGACCCCGGCGGCCGCCAGCCGCGCCAGGTGCTCCTCCCCCAGCCCCGTGCCGTGCTCGATCCCGTCGACCCCGGCGGCGAGCAGGTCCTCGACCCCGTCCTGCCCGAACTGGTGGACGGTGACGCGCGCCCCCAGCTCGTGCGCGGCGGCGACCCCGGCGGCCAGCACGTCGGCGGGCCAGCACGGGGCGAGGTCACCGGTGGTCCGGTCGATCCAGTCGCCCACGAGCTTGACCCAGCCGTCGCCGCGGCGGGCCTGCACGCGGACGTGCTCGACGAGGTCCTCGGGTTCGATCTCGTGGGCCAGGCCCCGCAGGTAACGGCGGGTGCGGGCCAGGTGCCGGCCGGCGCGGACGATGCGCGGCAGGTCGCGGGCCTCGTCCATCCAGCGCGTCTCCGAGGCCGAGCCCGCGTCGCGCAGCAGCAGGGCCCCGGCGTCGCGGTCGGCCAGGGCCTGCGCCCGGGCCACGTCGTCCTCGACCTGCCCGTGCGGACCGATGCCGACGTGGCAGTGCGCGTCGACCAGGCCGGGCAGCACCCACCCGTCCAGGCGCGTCGTCGAGGCCGCCGCCGGACGGTCGAACGTCAGCCGCCCGTCGAGGATCCACGCCTGCGGGGCGACCTCCTCGGGGCCGAGGAGGAGGGGCCCGGTGAGGTGGATGACCGGGGTCACCGGCGGGTCACTGACCCAGGTACTTGTCGAAGCCCTTCGGCAGGTTCAGGTCGGCCGGGTCGAACCCCTTGGAGGCGTCGGGCAGGCCGAAGGCCGACCCCGGCTGCGCCGCGGCGCGCTCGGCGGCCGCCTTCTGCTCGGCGGCGCGCTTGGCGGGGTTGCCGCTCTTGCCCTTCTTGCCCTTCGACGCCGCGATGCGGGCCTTCTGCTTCTTCGAGGCCCCCGCGCCCGGGCCACCGGGCATCCCCGGGATGCCGGGCAGCCCACCCCCGCCGAGGCCGTTCTTCAGCGAGCGCATCATCTTCTGGGCCTGCCCGAAGCGTTCGAGCATGTCGTTGACGGCCGAGACGGACTGCCCGCACCCGGCGGCCACGCGGGCCCGGCGCGAACCGTTCATGATGCGCGGCTGGCGCCGTTCCAGCGGGGTCATCGAGCGCACCATCGCCTCGATGCGGTCGAACTCGCGCTCGTCGAAGGCGTCGAGCTGCTGACGCATCTGGGCCATGCCCGGCAGCATCCCCAGCATCTTCTTCAGCGAGCCCATGTTCCGGACCGCCTGCAGCTGCTGCAGGAAGTCGTCGAGGGTGAAGTCCTCGTCGGCGGCGAACTTCGCGGCCATGGCCTGGGCCTGGTCGGCGTCGAACGCCTTCTCGGCCTGCTCGATGAGGGAGAGCACGTCGCCCATGTCGAGGATGCGCGAGGCCATCCGGTCGGGGTGGAACGGCTCGAACTCGTCGAGCTTCTCGCCGGTGGAGGCGAACATGACGGGCTGGCCGGTGACGTGGCGCACCGACAGGGCCGCCCCGCCGCGGGCGTCGCCGTCGAGCTTGGTGAGGACGACCCCGTCGAAGCCGACGCCGTCGCGGAACGCCTCGGCGGTGGCCACGGCGTCCTGGCCGATCATGGCGTCCAGGACGAACAGGACCTCGTCGGGCGTCACGGCGGCCCGGATGTCGATGGCCTGCTGCATCATCTCGGCGTCCACGCCGGTGCGGCCGGCGGTGTCGACGACGACGACGTCGTAGTGGTGGCGCCTGGCGTGCTCGATGCCGCGCTGGGCCACCGAGACCGGGTCGCCCACGCCGTTGCCCGGCTCGGGGGCGAACACGTCGACCCCGGCGCGCTCACCGGTGATCTGCAGCTGGTTGACGGCGTTGGGGCGCTGCAGGTCGCAGGCCACCAGCAGCGGGCGGTTGCCGTTGCCCTTGAGCCAGCGGCCGAGCTTGCCGGCCAGCGTCGTCTTCCCCGCGCCCTGCAGGCCGGCGAGCATGATGACCGTCGGCGGGTTCTTGGCGAACCGCAGCCGGCGGGTCTCCCCGCCGAGGATGCCGACGAGCTCCTCGTTGACGATCTTGACGACCTGCTGGGCCGGGTTGAGGTGCCCCACGACCTCCGCGCCGGTCGCGCGCTCGCGGATGCGGGTGGTGAAGTCGCGCACCACGGGCAGGGCGACGTCGGCGTCGAGCAGCGCGCGGCGGATCTCCCGCACGGTCGCGTCGACGTCGGCTTCGGTCAGCCGCCCCTTGCCGCGCAGCGACTTGAACGTGGCGGTGAGGCGGTCGGAGAGCGTGGCGAACACGCCCCCACCTTAACCGGCGGGCCGCCCCGGCCCCGGCACCTCCGCCGCGTCCGAGAGGGCCTGGATGGCCATGGCCACCTGCGGCGGGGACAGCCGCTGCCCCGTCGGCCCGGCGAGGTAGAGCACGTCGACGGCCTGCGCGGCGTAGGTGGCGACGTGCGCGGAGCGGATGTCGATGCCCTCGGTGGCCAGCGCCCGGCCCAGGGCGTGCAGCAGCCCGGGCCGGTCGGCGCAGCGCACCTCCAGGACGGTGGCGCGGTCGCTGGCCCCGGGCAGGATCACCACCCGCGGGTGGGCCACGAGGGACCGCGGGCCGGTGGGCCGGCCGGTCTGGGCGTCGCGGGCCGCGAGCCGCTCCAGCAGCGCCACGTCCCCGCCGACGATGCGCTCCAGGCCCTGGCGCAGCAGCTCCGGCGAGGGCGCCTCGCCCGTGGGCGACTCCACCCACCAGGAGTCCACGGCCACCCCCTCCAGCGTGCGCACCAGCGCCGAGCGCACGAGGAAGCGGTGCCCGGCGAGCAGGCCGGCCAGGTCGGCGAACAGCCCGGTGCGGTCGGGGGTGACGACGGTGACGACGAAGAAGCCGTCGACCTCGCGCACGTCGACGCGGGTCCGCCCGTCCGCGGCGGTGGCGGCGGCCAGCTCCTGCTCGGCGGTGTCGAAGGGGGCCGGGCCCGGGGCCTGCTCCCCCGCCAGCGACGTCGTGGCCCGGGCCAGCAGCCCGTCGACGAGCCGGGCCCGCCACGGCGACCAGGCGGCCGGGCCGGCGGCGCGGGCGTCGGCCTCGGTCAGGGCGCGCAGCAGGTGCAGCGTCTCCAGCCGCCCGTCGACCGCCTCGACGAGGGACGCCACCGTCTGCGGGTCGTCGGGGTCGCGGCGGGTGGCGAGGTCGACGAGGGTCAGGTGCTCGGCCACCAGGCGCCCGACGACCTCCACGTCGGCGGGGGCGAACCCGGCGCGGGCGGCGACCGCGCGGGCCAGGGGGGCGCCGGTGCGGGAGTGGTCCTGCGTCCCGGGCAGCTTGCCGAGGTCGTGCGTCAGCGCGGCCAGCAGCAGCAGGTCGGGGCGTTCGACCTCGCGCAGGAACGGGCCGGCGGCCACGGCGGTCTCGATGAGGTGGCGGTCGACGGTCCAGCGGTGCACCGCGTTGCGCTGGGGGCGGTTGCGGATCCCCGTCCACTCCGGCAGCCAGCGCTCGACGAGGCCGACCATGTCCAGGGACTCCCACACCGGCACCTGCGCGGGGCCGGCGGCGAGCAGTTCCAGCAGGGCCTCGCGGGCGGGGGCCGGCCAGGGCTCGGGCAGGGGCGGGCAGGTGGTGAGGAGGTGGTCCAGGGTCACCGGCGACAGCGGCAGGCCCGAGCGGACGGCGGTGGCGGCCGCGCGCAGCGGCAGCACGGGGTCCTCGGCGGGGCTGACCCCGGCCCCGAGGACGACCTCGCCGTCGTGCTCGACCAGGCCGTGACCCAGGGAGCGCAACCGGGGGCGCTTGCCCTGGGCGCGGAAGCGGCGCGCGGGCACCGACTGGCGGGCCCGGCGGGTCGTGAGGTCGACGGCCGCGGAGATCGTGCGGGCGGCCTGGGCGAGCGCGGCCAGCAGCAGGTCGGCGTCGGCGAACCCGCAGACGACCGCGACGGCGTCCTGCTCGGCGAGCACGAGCCGGTCCCCGGGACGGCCCGAGGAGGTCTGCAGGCCGTCGCGGACGTCAAGCAGGAGGGTGTGGGCCTCGTCGACGGCGCCGTGCGGGCGGTCGGTGAGCCAGCTCGCGGCCAGCGCGCGCAGCGTCACCACGTCGCGCAGCCCGCCGCGGGCCTCCTTCAGGTCCGGTTCGAGCAGGTAGGCCAGTTCCCCGGCGCGCGCGGCCCGCTCGGCCAGGGAGTCCAGGACCTGCGGCAGCCGGCGCCGGGCCCCGGCCCGCCAGTCGTCCAGCAGGTGCCCGCGGGTGCGGGCGACCAGGCCGCCGTCACCGGCGATGACCCGCAGGTCGAGCAGACCGGTCGCGGCGGCCAGGTCGACGGCGGCCACCTCGCGGCACCCCTTGGCGGTGCGGACCGAGTGGTCCAGACGCAACCCGTTGTCCCACAACGGGTACCAGATGCGGTCGGCCAGGGCGGCGACGTCGTCGCGACCCAGGGCCCGGCCGTCGTGCAGCAGGACGAGGTCGACGTCGCTGGCCGGGCCGGCGTCGCGGCGGGCCAGGGACCCGACGCAGGCCAGCGCGACCCCGCACCCCTCCCCCGCACCCCCCGCCAGGGGGCCGTCCGGGCCGTCGAGGGGTCCGACGGCCCGGTCCCACACGTCGCGCAACCGGGACTCCACGAGCTGGACCAGCTCGGCGCGCCGGTGCGGGCCGGGCCGGCCGGCCCGCACCGCCAGCGCGAGTCGCTCGGTGCGCAGGTCCGCGCTCAGCGCGGACCTGCCACGTCGGCGTCCACGGGGTGACCTCCAGGAACGGGTGGGTGCGGGAGACGTGCGGGGACGTGCGGGGGGTCTCAGAGCGCGTCGGGACCGTGCTCGCCGGTGCGGACCCGGACGACGTCCTCGACCGGCTGCGTCCAGACCTTGCCGTCCCCGATGCGCCCGGTCTGGGCGCTCTTGACGACGACCTCCACGACGTCGCGGGCGTCCACGTCGTCGACGAGGACCTCCACGCGCACCTTGGGCACGAGGTCGACGGTGTACTCCGCGCCCCGGTAGACCTCGGTGTGCCCGCGCTGGCGGCCGTACCCGGAGGACTCCGAGATCGTCAGGCCCTGGATGCCGTACGCTTCCAGCGCCGACTTCACGTCGTCGAGCTTGTGGGGCTTGATGATCGCGGTGATGAGCTTCATGCGGAGACCTCCGAGTTCCCGGTGGAGTGGCGGGCGTCGATCGGGCGGGCCGGGGACCCGGCCACCCGGCCGCCGCCGGCGGTGAGGGTGCCCCAGTCGTAGCCGGACTCGGCGTGCTCGGCCTGGTCGATGCCGGCGACCTCGTCGTCCTCGGGGAGGCGGAAGCCCATCGTCTTCTGGATGACCGTGGCGATGACCCAGGTCAGGACGAAGGAGAAGACCAGGACCGCGAGCGCCCCGACGACCTGGCGCCACAGCTGGTCCACGCCGCCGCCGAAGAACAGGCCGTCGACACCGGCGGGGGTGGTGGCCGACCCGAGGAAGCCGATGGCGATGGTGCCCCACAGGCCACCGACGAGGTGGACGCCGACGACGTCGAGGGAGTCGTCGTAGCCGAGCTTGTACTTCAGGCCCACGGCCAGGGCGCACAGGACGCCAGCGACGGCGCCCAGGACGATGGCCATCGCCGGGCTCACGGCGTTGCAGGCGGGGGTGATGGCGACGAGCCCGGCCACCGCGCCCGAGGCGCCGCCGAGGGAGGTGGCGTGACCGTCGCGGATCTTCTCGGTGAGCAGCCAGCCCAGGATCGCGGCCGAGGTCGCGACGATCGTGTTGACGAAGGCGATAGCGGCGGTGTTGCCCGCCGACAGGGCGGACCCGGCGTTGAACCCGAACCACCCGAACCACAGCAGACCCGCGCCGAGCATGACCAGGGGGAGGTTGTGCGGGCGCATCGGCTCGCGGCCGAACCCGCGGCGCTTGCCCAGGACCAGGGCCAGGGCCAGGCCCGCGGCGCCGGCGTTGATGTGGACCGCGGTGCCCCCGGCGAAGTCGAGGGCCAGCAGGTCGTTGGCGATCCAGCCGCCGACCACGTCGTCACCGTCGAAGGCGAACACCCAGTGCGCGACGGGGAAGTAGACCAGGGTGGCCCAGACGCCGGCGAAGACCATCCAGGCGCCGAACCTGGCGCGGTCGGCGATCGCCCCGGAGATGAGGGCGACGGTGATGATGGCGAACACGGCCTGGAAGGCGACGAAGGCCATGACCGGGTAGGCCGCCGAGGTGTCCTCGCCGAGCATCCCCGACAGGCCGAAGTACTCGAACGGGTTGCCGAGCAGGCCGGCACCGACGTCGTCGCCGAAGGCGATCGAGTAGCCGTACAGCACCCACAGGACGCCGATGAGAGCCAGGGCGCCGAAGCTCATCATCATCATGTTGAGCACGCTCTTGGCGCGGACCATGCCGCCGTAGAAGAGCGCGAGGCCGGGAGTCATGAGCAGCACGAGCGCCGCGCTGATGAGGATCCAGGCGGTGTCACCTGAGTTCAGGGCCGAGTCCATGGGCGAGGTGGCCTTCCGCTGGGCCGGCGTGCCGGCGAGGGAGGGGGACGGGAACGCGACCACCGTGACCTGCCGGCGTTACAGCCCTTCGCGCGGTGTGTTTCGGGCGTGTGACGGCGCGGGCCCGCGCGTGAACATCACGTGACGGCCGGCCTCAGCTCAGCAGCGCGTCGACGAACGCCTCCGGCTCGAACGGGGCCAGGTCGTCGGCCCCCTCCCCGAGCCCGATGAGCTTGACCGGCACGCCGAGGGACTGCTGGACGGCCACGACGATGCCGCCCTTGGCGGTCCCGTCGAGCTTGGTCAGCACGATGCCGGTGACGTCGACGACCTCGGAGAACACCGCGGCCTGGCGCAGCCCGTTCTGGCCGGTGGTGGCGTCCAGGACCAGCAGGACCTCGTCGACGGGGCCGTGGCGCTCCACGACGCGCTTGACCTTGCCCAGCTCGTCCATGAGCCCGACCTTGTTCTGCAGCCGGCCGGCGGTGTCGATGATGACGACGTCCACCTCGGCCTCGGCGCCCTGCTTGACGGCGTCGAAGGCGACGGCCGCGGGGTCGGCGCCGTCGCGGTCGCTGCGCACGGTGGTCACGCCGACGCGGTCGCCCCAGGTGGCCAGCTGCTCGGCCGCGGCGGCGCGGAAGGTGTCGGCCGCCCCGAGCACCACGTCCTTGTCCTGGGCGACCAGGAGGCGGGCCAGCTTGCCGACCGTCGTCGTCTTCCCGGTGCCGTTGACGCCGACGACCATGACGACGGCGGGGCGCTCGCCCTGGCGCTGCGTGGCCAGCGTGCGGTCGGTGCCCGGGCCGACGGCGGCGAGCAGCTCCTCGCGCAGCAGCTCGCGCAGGTGGGCGGGGTCGCGGGTGCCCAGGACCTTCACGCGCTCGCGCAGCGCCTCCACGATGCGCGTCGTGGGGTCGACCCCGAGGTCGGCGAGCAGGAGGGTGTCCTCGACCTCCTCCCACGTCGCCTCGTCGAGGGTGTCGCGCGAGAGCAGGGCCAGCAGCCCCTGGCCCAGGGCGGAGTTGGAGCGGGCCAGGCGCTCGCGCAGCCGGACCAGGCGGCCACCGACGGGGGCGGGCCGCTCCAGGACCGGTCCCTGCGGCAGGTCGACGTCCTCGACGGTGCGGGTGGCGCTGTCGCGCGGGACCTCGGCGTCGTCCCCGACCCCCGGCAGCGGCTCCTCGCCCTCGCCCCGGTCCCTCAGGCCCGACTGCTGCCCCGGGCGGGGCGGCAGCGAGCGGCGACGGCGGCGCGGGCGCACCAGGCCGACCAGCGCGCCCACGCCCGCCAGGGCGATGACGGCGATGAGGCCGATGACGATCTCGACTGTCTCCACGAGCCCAGATCTTCCCAGACGGGGCGGGCGGCGCCCGCCCGGTCTCAGCGGGCGCGGGCGGCCCGGTGCTCGTCGCGCTCGCCGCGGCGCTGGGCCTCCAGGCGCGCGGCGACCTGGGTCCGCACCTCGTGGACGAGCCGGTCGCGGTGCTGGCGCAGCACGGGCACGAGCCGGGCGGCACCGGCGTCGATGCGGGCCATCGTGCGGCTGCCGCGACGGCGCAGGCTCGGGGCCGCCACGGTCAGCAGGACGACGACGGCCAGGCCGACCGTCACCGCGAACGTCACCAGCAGGGTCGTCAGGACCACGGGAGCACCACCCACGACGTCGGCACCGGGACCAGGTTCGGAGCTGGTCCCCGGTGGAGCTTCATCACGCGACCACTGTGCCCCTCGGGCCCCGCGGGCACCACACGGCACGCGCCGTCGTCATCTCTCCGTGACCGGATGCTCACCTCTGCGTCACCGGCGCGACGCCGGTCACACCGCCGCGGGGTCGGCGTCGGGCACCTCGGACGGGACGGGCGGCCGTCCCTCGCGCAGCCGCTGGCTGACCACGGTGCTGATCCCGTCCCCGCGCATCGTCACCCCGTACAGGGCGTCGGCGATCTGCATGGTGCGCTTCTGGTGGGTGATGACGATGAGCTGGCTCGTCGCCCGCAGCTCCTCGAACAGGGTGATCAGCCGCGACAGGTTCGCGTCGTCGAGCGCGGCCTCGACCTCGTCGAGGACGTAGAACGGGCTGGGGCGGGCCCGGAAGATCGAGACGAGCATGGCCACCGCGGCGAGCGAGCGCTCCCCGCCGGACAGCAGCGACAGGCGCTTGACCTTCTTGCCCGCCGGCCGGGCCTCCACCTCGATGCCCGTGGTGAGCATGTCGGAGGGGTCGGTGAGGACGAGCCGGCCCTCCCCGCCGGGGAACAGCCGCGGGAAGACCTCCTCGTACTGCTGCGCGACCTCGGCGAACGCCTCGGAGAAGACCCGCTCCACGCGCTCGTCGACCTCCTTGACGATGTCGAGCAGGTCCTTGCGGGACTTCTTCAGGTCGTCGGACTGGGTGACGAGGAACTGGTGGCGCTCCTCCATCGCCGCGTACTCCTCCAGCGCCAGCGGGTTCACCTGGCCGAGCTGGCCCAGCGCCCGTTCGGCGGAGCGGCGCCGCTTGTCCTGCTCGGCGCGCACGTAGGGCCGAGGCTCCGGCGCCGTCTCCGGTTCGGGGTCCCCGGGGGCCGGCGGGGAGGGCGGGACGGGCTGGTGCGGGCCGAACTCCTCCACGAGGACGTCGGGGTCGGTGCCCAGCTCCTCCAGGGACCGCTGGCGCAGCTGGTCGATCGTCCACCGCTGCTGGGCGCGGGCGACCTCGTCGGCGTGGCGGGTGTCCCCGAGCCGCTGCTGCTCGGTCTTGAGGGACTCCACGGCGCGCCGGGCGGTGCCCACCTGCTCCTCGAAGGTGGCGCGGGCGGCCTCGGCGGCCTCCCGCAGCCGGGCGGCCTGGGCCTGGGAGGACTCCCACGCCGCGAGCGCCGTGGCGGCCCCCTCCTGCACGGTCGCCGCCACGCGCGACTGCTCGGCCCGCCGGGCGCGGCGGGCCGCGGCGCGCTCGCGGGCGGCGAGCTCCTCGGTGGCCTGCCGCTGGAGGGCGTCGGCGCGCCCGGCCAGGGCCCGGGCGCGCTCCTCGACGGTGCGCAGCGCGAGCCGGGCCTCGGTCTCGGTGCTCCCGAACCCGCGGGCGACCTCGGCCAGGCGGTCCCGCTCGTCGGTGGAGACGTCCCCCTCGTCCTCGCCCTGCACCGCGCCGGCCGCCTCGAACCGCTCGGACAGCTCGGCCAGCTCGGCGCGGTCGGCCTCCAGCCGGGCCCCGACCTGCTCGCGGGTGGCGCGCACCCGGTCCGCCTCGGCCGCGGCCGCGCGGGCCGCGGACCCGAGCTGACCGAGCTGCTCGGCGACGGCGTTCATCCGCGCGTCGGAGTCGTGCAGCCGGTCCAGGGCCGCCTCGACGCGCTCGGCCGCCGCGGCGCGGGCGGTCTGCGCCTCCTCCAGCGCGTCCTGCGCCCGCTGCGCGCGGCCCTCGGCGGCCGACAGCGCGTCGGTGGCCTCGTCGACGGCGGCCTGCACCTGCAGCAGGCTCGGCGCCGACGACGAGCCGCCCGCGGCGACGTGGGCGCCGACGACGTCGCCCTCGCGCGTCACCGCGAGGAGGTCCGGCCGCGACCGCGCGACGTGCTGCGCGGCGGGGAGGTCCTCGACGACGACGACGTGACCCAGCAGCCGGGCCAGGGCCGCGCGCAGCTCGGCGGGCGCGGTGACCAGCGACAGGGCCGCGCGGGCCCCGGCCGGCACGAGGAGCCCGGCGTCGGCGGGACCGGGCGAGGCGACGACCATCCCGGCCCGGCCGGCGTCCTGGCCCTTGAGGTGCTCGATGGCGGCGACGGCGTCGGCCGGGCTCGCGACGGCGACCGCGTCGGCGCTGGACCCGAGCGCGGCGGCGATCGCCTGCTCCCAGCCGGGTTCGACGCTCAGCAGCGCCGCGACCGAGCCCAGGACCCCGGAGACGGCCGGGCCGGCGGCCAGCAGGGCCCCGGCGCCGTCCTTGCGGGTCAGCCCGATCTCCAGGGCCTCCTTGCGGGCGGCCCACGTCGCGCGCTCGCGTTCGGCGGCCTGCACCTCGGTGCGGGCCTGCTCGTGGGCGGTCTCGGCGGCCTGCAGCGCCTGCGCCGCCGCCTCGTGCTCGGCGTCCAGGCCCTCCTCGCCCTCCTCCACGCCGGCGACCTGCGTCTCCAGCGCGGTGAACGCCGCCTGCGCCTCCTCCCGGCGCCGCTCGGCGTCGGCCAGGGAGGCGGACAGGCGCTCGCGCTCGGCCTCGGCGGACTCCACGCGGCTGGTGCGGGCGGCGACCTGCCCGCCCAGGCGGGCCAGCCCCTCGCGGCGGTCGGCGGCGGCGCGCAGCGCGGTCGCGACCCGCTGGTCCTCGGCGCGGGCGGCCCGGTCGGCCTCGGCGCGGGCGGCCAGGACCTCCTGCAGCGCGGTCCGGCGCTCGGCGACCTGCCCGGCCAGCTCGGCCTCCTCGGCGCGGACGCGGTCGGCGTGGGCGGCCAGCTCCTCGGGGTCGCGCCGGCCGGTCTGCTCCTCGGTCTCGCCCGCCAGCAGCCGGGACCGCTCGGCGGCCAGGGCCTGCACCCCGCGCAACCGCTCGGCGAGGGCCTGGAGGCGGTGGTGGGTCTCCACGGCGCGGGCCAGGTCCGGGGCCGCGGCGGCCGCGGCCCGCTCGGCGGCCTGCAACCGGGCCGAGGCCTCCCCCAGGTCGGCCTCGACCCGGGCCTGGCGCGCCTTGAGGGCGGCCTCGTCGGCCTCGTCGCGCTGCAGGGAGCTGCTGGCCTGGACGAGGTCGTCGGCCAGCAGCCGCAGCCGCGCGTCGCGCAGGTCGGCCTGGACCACCTGGGCGCGGCGGGCGGCCTCGGCCTGGCGGCCCAGGGGCTTGAGCTGGCGGCGGATCTCGGTGACGAGGTCAGCCACCCGCGTGAGGTTGGCCTCCATCGCGTCGAGCTTGCGCAGCGCCTTCTCCTTGCGGCGCCGGTGCTTCAGGACCCCGGCGGCCTCCTCGATGAACGCGCGGCGCTCCTCGGGGGAGGCGTGCAGGACCGCGTCGATCTGGCCCTGGCCGACGATCACGTGCATCTCGCGGCCGATGCCGGAGTCGGACAGCAGTTCCTGCACGTCGAGCAGGCGGCAGGTCTGGCCGTTGATCGCGTACTCGGACCCACCGGTGCGGAACATCGTCCGGGTGATCGTCACCTCGGCGAACTCGATGGGCAGCGCCCCGTCGGAGTTGTCGATCGTCAGGCTCACCTCGGCGCGCCCGAGCGCGGAGCGTCCCTCCGGGCCGGTGGTGCCGGCGAAGATGACGTCCTCCATCTTCCCGCCGCGCAGGCTCTTGGCGCTGCTCTCCCCCATGACCCAGGTCAGGGCGTCCAGGACGTTCGACTTGCCCGAGCCGTTGGGGCCGACCACGCACGTGATCCCCGGCTGCAGCCGCAGCGTCGTCGCGGAGGCGAACGACTTGAACCCCTTGAGGGTGAGGGTCTTCAGGTGCACGGGGTCAGAGCCTAACGAGGCGGAGGCCGTGCCCGGCCGAGGTGAGCCGCCCCGGCGGGGCGTGCCGGCCGGGCCCGCGGGCGGGGGGCGCGGTCATCACGGTCCGGAATGACCGTCGGGACGACACGCGGTGCGCTCGGCGGGTGACCGTCAGGCGTTGTAGAACGGTCGCAGACCTCGACGAGCCCCGGAAGGACCCCTGTGCCGACCCGCCCCGCCGGTCGTACCCGCTCCACCCACCCCGCCCGCCCGCCCCGCCCGGCCCCCCGGGCCCTGCCCCGGTCCCGCACGGCGCTGCGCACCCTCCTGCCGGCCGGTCCCACCGGCCCCACCGGAGCGGGGCCCCGGCCCACCGACGAGGTGCCCCTGCGCCTGCTGGTGACGCTGGCCCTGCTGTGCGCGATCGGCCCCCTGGCCGTGGACGCGTACCTGCCGACGTTCCCGGACCTGGCCACGGACCTGTCCGCCAGCGCGGCCCGCGTCCAGCTGACCCTGACGACGTTCATGCTCGGGATGGCCGTCGGCCAGCTCGTCCTGGGTCCCCTGTCCGACCGGCTCGGCCGCCGCCGCCTGCTGCTGGCCGGCACGTTCGTGACGTTCCTGGCCGGCCTGGCCTGCACCCTGACGCCCTCGATCGGCGTGCTCGTCGTCGCCCGCCTCGTCCAGGGCGTGGCCGGGGCCGCCGGGGTGGTCATCGGCCGCGCCGTCGTCGCCGACATCGCCACCGGCCGGGCCGCGGCCCGGGCCTTCTCCACCCTCGGCGTCATCGGCGGGGTGGCCCCCGTCGTGGCCCCGCTGCTCGGCGGCCTCATCGCCGGGCACGGCGGCTGGCGCGGGATCTTCGCCGTCACCGCCGTCGCCGCGCTCGTCATGGTCGTCGCGGCCTGGTTCGTCGTGCCCGAGACGCTGCCCGCCGAGCACCGCCACGGCGGCGGGGCGCGCGAGGTGGCCCGCACCGCACGCGCCGTGCTGTCCCGGCGCGGCTACGTCGGCTACGTCGGCACCCTCGTCCTGGTGTTCGGGACCGTGTTCTCCTACGTGTCGGCCTCGCCGTTCGTCCTGCAGAACGTCGTGGGCCTCTCGACCGGGACGTACTCCCTCGTCTTCGCCGTCAACGCCCTGGGGATCGCCGCCGGGGGCGCGGTCTCCACCCGGGCCCTGCGCCGGTTCGACCCCGCCCAGGTCCTGACGACCGGGGTGCTCCTGCAGCTCGGCTGCGCCGCCGGGTTGTTCACCACCGTCCTGGCCTTCGACGCCTGGACCCCCGCCGTGCTCGTCCTGCTGTGGTTCACGGTGTTCAGCGTCGGCCTCGTCTTCGGCAACGCCACGGCGCTCGCGATCGAGCAGGTGCGCTTCGCCTCCGGCACCGGGTCCGCGCTGCAGGGGGCGCTGCAGTTCACCGTGGGCGCGCTGGTCTCCCCGCTCGTCGGCCTGGCCGGTGAGCACTCCGCGGTGCCGATGGTGACGATGATGCTGACGTGCACCGGGCTGGCCGCGGTGATGCTGTTCCTCGTGGCCGGCCCCGCGCGCCGGGCGCGGACCGGGGCCTGACCCCGGTCCTACCGGGTCCCGAACCCCGCAACGCCCTCGGCCGGGCCCCAGTGGTCACCGACGCGGGTGACCCGGCCGGGGCGGTCGTGCCGGGAGGGGTCGGCGCGCAGCCGGGACAGCAACTGCCGCAGAGCCTCGCGCTCGCCCTCGGCGATCACCTCCACCCGGCCGTCGGGGGTGTTCTCCGCGCTGCCGGCCAGCCCGAGCTCCTCGGCCTGCCGCTGGGTCCACCAGCGGAAGCCGACCCCCTGGACGTGGCCGGTGACGAGGGCGGTGAGGCGTTCCACGCCGGGAGCCCAGGGCCGCCCGGCCCGGGCGCGTGCCCGGGCCTCACTCCTGGCGCGGCACCACGGGTGAGGGCGTGGCCGGGGGCGCCGCCTCCACCGCCAGGGTGCCGGCCCCGGCGACCAGGGCGCTCACCCGCAGGTAGCGCGCACCGCCGACCGGCGGCACGAGGGCCCCGCCGACCGGGGAGCCGAACGGCACCGCCGTCGAGCCCCCGGGGCAGGTGCCCATCCCCGTCCAGGGGACCGCGCACAGGGCACCGCTGACCACCAGGCCGTTGCCCGAGGTCAGCCGGTAGACGACCGACGCGGGCCGGCGCGTGCCGGTGGCGGCCACGGTGAAGTGCTGCGCGCCGAGGAGGGTGCCGTTGACCACCACCGGCGGGCCGGGCACGTGGGGCGGGGCGGTGGCGGTGGTGACCACGACGCCCCAGGACGCGGAGGTGAGCGCGCCGGTGGCCGTCGCGCCCGCCGGCAGCGGCGCGGCCCGCGCACCGGGGGCGCACCACAGCAGACCCGCGAGCAGACCCGCGAGCAGACCCGCGAGCAGCCCCGTGGGGCGGCGCAGCCCGAGGAGGGACCGGTGGCCCGGCATGGCCCCTGGGTCCTCCTCTCCGGTGGTGCGCCCCGCGGCGCCGGTCAGCTGTTGGTGGTGGTGGCGGCCCGCTGGGTCGTGGCGAACGTCCACGTCAGGCCGGCGCTCAGGCCCTGCACGCTGCCCGTCGGCGCGACGCCGTTGACCGAGACGTCGTCGTTGGTCGCCGACGGCAGGGTCAGCGAGACCTGGAAGTACCGGGTGGCACCGGGGGCCAGGCCCGGCCCGCTCAGCGACGGTGGCGCGACCGACGTGCTCGCCAGGGTCGCCGCCGGGGTCTGCGCCAGGACGGGGACCCCCGTGCCCGGGACACCGGGGGCAGAGGTGGTGCAGGTGCCCGTGGCGACCGTCCAGGCGACGGGGCACTCGTTCACCGTGACCTGCAGCCCCTTCGTCGCGCTGGTCGTCAGCAGGGTGGGGCTGGAGTCCGCGAGCCGCAGCGTCAGGCCCTGACCGGGCAGGGTCCCGGTGTTCTGCAGCTGCACGTAGCGGTTGACGACGTCGCCGGGGGCCAGGTCACCGACCACCGAGGTGAAGCCGGCGCTGCCGGCCGTCGGGGACAGGGTCAGCAGCAGGGTGCCGGTGCGCACCTGCTGGGCGGTGCCGTTGAACGCCTGGGCGGTCAGCGCGGCGTAGACCCCGCCGGAGGTCAGGGCCACCCCGGCGGCCACGGTCGCGGCGATGCCCGCGACCTGCCGCGCCCCGCGCCGGGTGCCGCGGCACCGGTGCCCGGTGGTGGGGTGCTCCGGGGTGCCGTGCTCGGTGACGCTCATCGCAGGACCTCGTTCTGGTGGGGGGTGGGCTGCAGGGGGGAGGGGGCCTGCGGCGCGGGGACGGCCACGACCGGGAGGTCGCGCGCCGGTCCGTCCGCACCGCAGGACGCGCACGGGATCGCGGCGGTGGTGGTGGAGGTGGTGGAGGTGGTGCACTCCGGGCAGTCGCAGGCCCGGGCCCGCCACTGCGGCAGCAGCACCAGCCCGGTCACCCCCAGACCGGCCAGGACCACCAGCAGCACCTTCAGCCCGGTCCCCCAGCCGGCCGGGACCCCGGGCAGCACGCCCGGCAGCACGGTCGCGACCACGGGGACGCGCGCCCCGGGCAGCAGGTCGGTCCAGGCGTCGGGTCCGGCGTTGGCGTCGCCCTTGGTCTGCACGCTCACCGCTCCGGCGGTCACCGCGACGTCGTGGACGCGGTGGGCGACCGGGGCGGGCATGTCCGGGGTCATGACGAGGACGACGTCGCCCCGGCGCAGCCGGTGGGGGTCGGTGTCCAGCGTCACGAGCCGGTCCCCGGCGCTGAAGGCGGGGGTCATGCTGTCGCTGAGCACGTGGTGCACGGCCAGCCCGGCGGTGAAGTGGGCCAGGAGCAGGCCCGCGGCGACGAACAGGCCCAGGCTCGAGGTCACGGCACCCAGGAAGCGGCGGCGGCTCACGGGCGCCCACCGCCCGGCACGCTCGGGGACGGGGTCTCCGGGGAGCACCCGGTGCGGGTGGGGACGACGGGCACGACCTGGACACCTCCCGATGGTGGGTAACCATTGCTAGAAGGTGATCGGCTGTCCGGGTGACGACTTGAGCGCGGCGCGCTCGGAGCAGGCGTGTGGTGCGGTCGCGGTGCGGTCGGACGCCGGGCCCGCTCAGGCGTAGCCGGTGCCGCCGCTGACGCCGAAGAACTCCTCGAGCGTGGCGGTCCCGCTGCCGGCCAGCCGCTGGACGAGGTCGGTGCCCACCCACCGCCAGTGCCAGGGCTCGGCGTCGTAACCCGTCACGGCGGTGGCCCCCTCGGGGTAGCGCAGCAGGAACCCGTACCGGCCGGCGTGCGCGCGCAGCCAGTCCGACTCCGGCGTCTGCGCGAAGCAGTCCTCCAGCAGGCACCGCGGCCGGGTGCGGCCGCTGAAGTCGACCGCCAGCCCCGTCTGGTGCTCGCTGTAGCCGGGGCGGGCCGACAGGCTCTCGGCGGCATCGAGCCCGTCGCGCCGGACGGCGTTCTCGTGCACGGCCCGCTGGCGCTCGTAGGAGCGGTACCCGCTCGCCACGCCGAGGACCACGCCGTCGCGCTCGGCGTCGCCGAGCAGGGCCCGCAGGTCCGGGGCGATGACGGCCGCGACCTCCGCACCGCCCACGACGGCCAGGGCGGGGGCGTACTCCCGCGGCTGCAGGGGGTGCTGCTTGTTGACGACGACCCACGGGCTGTCGGCCGCCGTCCGCGACGGTCCCTCGACCGCGGTCGGCTGCGTCTGGACCGGCGCCACCGGCTGCGGGGGGTCCGGCGGGGCCGAGGGCGGCACCGGGGCGGGCCCGGTCGCCGCCACCGTCTCCGGGTCCTCCCCGGCCGGCCGCGCCAGGACGACCCCACCCCCGACGCCCGAGAGGAGCAGACCGCCGAGCACCGCGCGGCGGGCGAGGACGGCCCGGTGGCTGAAGTGCCGGTGACCGTCGGGCAGCACCTGCGGGGCGAACGGCGAGCGCCGCCTCCGGGGGGCCGCTGGGGTCATGGGCGCGATCCTCCCAGTGCGGGGCACCGGCGTCACGTCCCTCCCCCGGCCTCCGGCCACCATGGCGTCTGACACGATTCAACATCCGCGGAACGGCGCTCGCGCCGAGACGGCGCCGACCACCGGTGGCATCCGACCATCCGGACCACCGCAACTGGTGCAGCACAGACGGTCCGGGTCGTGCAGAGCGCCGGGACGGACCCCCTCGCGCCGAGGCTGCGCGCGGCCGTCGACGCCGACCGGCCCCGCCACTCTTGTGAAACGTGTCAATCCTGATCTACCGTGGCCTCGTCCGCGACGGCGCGGACCGTGGCCCCAGAGAGCAGGAGCGGAGCAGGCATGACGAACGGCGAGTCCGGCCGGACCTCGGACACCCCCACCCCCGGCACCCCCCGCGAGCGCGCCCTGGCCGTCCTGGCCACCCAGGCGATCGAGCTGCCCTCCTGGGCGTTCGGGAACTCCGGCACGCGGTTCAAGGTCTTCGGCACCCCCGGCACCCCCCGCGACCCCTTCGAGAAGATCAGCGACGCCGCGCAGGTGCACCGGTACACCGGCGTCGCCCCCCGGGTCTCCCTGCACATCCCGTGGGACCTGGTCGAGGACTACGGCGAGCTCGCCGCCCACGCCGCCGACCTCGGCGTCACGATCGGCATGGTCAACGCGAACCTGTTCCAGGACGACGACTACAAGCTCGGTTCCCTGACCCACCCCGACCCGCGGGTGCGGGCCAAGGCCGTGGCCCACCACGGCGAGTGCGTCGAGGTCATGCGCGCCACCGGGTCCAAGGAGCTCAAGCTCTGGCTGCCCGACGGCACCAACTACCCCGGCCAGGACGACCTGCGCGCGCGCCAGGACCGCCTCGCCGAGTCCCTGCAGCAGGTCTACGCGCTGCTGGACGAGGACATGCGCCTGGTCCTGGAGTACAAGTTCTTCGAACCCGCCTTCTACTCCACCGACGTGCCCGACTGGGGCACCTCGCTGCTGCACTGCCTGGCCCTGGGCGAGCGGGCCAAGGTCGTCCTGGACACCGGCCACCACGCCCCGGGCACGAACATCGAGTTCATCGTCGTCCAGCTCCTGCGCGCCGGCCGGCTGGGGGCCTTCGACTTCAACTCCCGCTTCTACGCCGACGACGACCTCATGGCCGGGGCCGCGGACCCGTTCCAGCTGTTCCGGATCATGCACGAGATCGTCGGGGCCGGGGCCCTGGAACCGGGCACCCCCTCGGACGTGGGCTGGGACCCGGCCGGTCGCGGCGTGAACTTCATGCTCGACCAGTGCCACAACGTCGAGGAGAAGATCCCCGGGCAGATCCGCTCGGTGACCAACGTCCAGCAGGCCACGGCCAAGGCGCTGCTGGTGGACCGCGACGCGCTGCGGGCCGCGCAGCACGCCGGGGACGTCCTGGGCGCGCACGACGTGCTCATGGACGCCTACCACACCGACGTCCGCCCGCTGCTGGCCGAGCTGCGCCAGAGCCAGGGGCTGGACCCCGACCCGATGGCCGCCTTCACCGCGTCGGGCTACCTGCAGCGCACCGCGGGTGAACGCGTCGGCGGGACCCAGGCGGGGTGGGGCGCGTGAACACCCCCGTGAACTCCCCCGTGGACACCCCCGAGAACACCCCCGAGCCCGTGCGCGACCTGCTGCGCCGCTCGCACGCGCTCGGCGCCGACCCCCGGTTCACCAACTACGCCGGCGGCAACACCTCCGCCCAGGGCACCGCGACCGACCCGGTGACGGGGCAGGACGTGCAGCTGCTGTGGGTCAAGGGGTCCGGGGGCGACCTGGGCACCCTGACCCAGGACGGTCTGGCCGTGCTGCGATTGGACCGCGTCCGGGCCCTGGCCGGGGTCTACCCCGGGGTCGAGCGCGAGGACGAGATGGTCGCCGCGTTCGACTACTGCCTGCACGGCAAGGGCGGGGCCGCGCCCTCGATCGACACCGCCATGCACGCCCTCGTCGACGCCGCCCACGTCGACCACCTGCACCCCGACGCCGGCATCGCGCTGGCCTGCGCGGCCGACGGTGCCGAACTCACCGAACGGGTCTTCGGCGGGAAGGTCGTGTGGGTGCCCTGGCGCCGTCCGGGGTTCCAGCTCGGTCTGGACGTCGCCGCCGTGAAGGAGGCCAACCCGGACGCCGTGGGCACGATCCTCGGCGGGCACGGCATCACCGCCTGGGGCCAGACCTCCCAGGAGGCCGAGGCGAACTCCCGGTGGATCATCGAGACGGCCGAACGGTTCCTCGCGCAGAACTCCGTGCCCGAACCCTTCGGCCCGGTCCTGCCCGGGTACGAACCCCTGCCGGCCGCCGAGCGCCGCGCCCGCGCCGCCGCCCTGGCCCCGGTGCTGCGCGGCATCGCCAGCCGCGACACCCCGCAGGTCGGGCACTTCACCGACGCCGACGTGGTGCTGGACTTCCTGTCCCGCGCCGAGCACCCGCGGCTGGCCGCCCTCGGCACCTCCTGCCCCGACCACTTCCTGCGCACCAAGGTCGAGCCCCTGGTCCTGGACCTGCCGCCGACGGCCTCCCTGGAGGAGGTGAAGGCGCGGCTCGCGGAACTGCACGAGACCTACCGCGCCGACTACCGCGCCTACTACGAACGGCACGCCGACGCCGACTCCCCCGCGATGCGCGGGGCCGACCCCCTCGTCGTCCTCGTCCCGGGCGTGGGGATGTTCTCCTACGGCCGCAACGCCCAGACCGCGCGCGTGGCCGGGGAGTTCTACGTCAACGCGATCAACGTCATGCGCGGCGCCGAGGGCGTCTCGACCTACGCCCCCATCGACGAGGCCGAGAAGTTCGGCATCGAGTACTGGGCGCTGGAGGAGGCCAAGCTCGCGCGGATGCCGAAGCCCAAACCCCTGGCCACCCGCATCGCCCTGGTGACCGGGGCGGCCTCGGGCATCGGCAAGGCCATCGCCACCCGGCTGGCCGCCGAGGGCGCCTGCGTCGTCGTGGCCGACCTGGACCTGGAGAAGGCCCGTGCGGCCGCAGCCGAGCTGGGCCCGGCCGACGTCGCGGTGGGGGTGGCCGTCGACGTGTCCGACCCCGCGGCCGTGCGCGCCGCCGTCGACGCAGCCGTCCTGGCCTTCGGCGGTCTGGACCTGGTGGTGAACAACGCCGGCCTGTCGATCTCCAAACCCCTGCTGGAGACGACCGAACGC
This sequence comes from Kineococcus halophytocola, assembly GCF_041276425.1. Classification (NCBI taxonomy): domain Bacteria; kingdom Bacillati; phylum Actinomycetota; class Actinomycetes; order Kineosporiales; family Kineosporiaceae; genus Kineococcus; species Kineococcus halophytocola. Next base: position 215,015 of record NZ_JBGFTU010000003.1, read on the forward strand.
GACTGGGACCTGCAGCACGACGTCATGGCCAAGGGTTCCTTCCTCGTCTCCCAGGCCGCCGCCCGCGTCCTCATCGACCAGGGCCTGGGCGGGGACATCGTCTACATCGCCTCGAAGAACTCGGTGTTCGCCGGGCCGAACAACCTCGCCTACTCCGCCGTCAAGGCCGACCAGGCCCACCAGGTCCGGTTGCTGGCCGCCGAGCTCGGCGAGCACGGCGTGAAGGTCAACGGGGTGAACCCCGACGGCGTCGTGCGCGGGTCGGGCATCTTCGCCGGCGGCTGGGGCGCCCAGCGGGCCGCGACGTACGGCATCGACGAGCAGGACCTGGGGAAGTTCTACGCCCAGCGCACCCTGCTCAAGCGGGAGGTCCTGCCCGAGCACGTCGCGAACGCCGTCGTCGTCCTCACCGCCGGGGACCTGTCGCACACCACCGGCCTGCACGTCCCCGTCGACGCCGGCGTCCCCGCCGCGTTCCTGCGCTGAGAGGAGACCCGATGTCCGTGCACGTCGCCGTGGACCTGGGTGCCTCCAGCGGCCGGGTCATGGTCGGCACGGCCGCCCCCGGGGTCCTGGCCCTGGAGGAGGTCCACCGGTTCGGCAACGGCCCGGTCCCGGTCGCCGGGGCCTGGTTCACCGACGCCGTCGGGTTGTGGCAGCAGGTCCGCACGGGCCTGCGCGCCGCGGCGCGGCACACCGCCGACGCCTCCTCGGTGGCCGTGGACACCTGGGCGGTCGACTACGGCCTCCTGGCCGCCGACGGCACCCTGCTCGGCACGCCCCGGCACTACCGCGACGGCCGGACCGACGGGGTCGCCGAGCGCGTCCACGCCCGCGTGCCGGCCGTGGACCTGTACCGCCGCAACGGCCTGCAGCACCTGCCCTTCACGACGCTGTACCAGCTCGTGGCCGAGGGCCGGCTGCTGGAGCTGGCCGACCGGTTGCTGCTGCTGCCGGACCTGTTCGGGCACTGGCTGGCCGGTGTGCAGGGCGCCGAGGCGACCAACGCCTCGACGACGGGGCTGGCCGACGTCCGCACCGGCCGCTGGGCGCCCGACCTCCTCGAGCTGGCCGGCATCCGGCCGGGGCTGCTGCCGGACGTGCACGACCCCGGCACCGTCCTGGGGGGCCTGCGGCGCGAGGTCCTGGCCGACTCCGGCCTGGGGGCGGGCACGCGCCTGGTCGCGGTCGGGTCCCACGACACCGCCTCGGCCGTCGTGGCCGTCCCCGCCGCGGACGAGGCGTTCGCCTACGTCGCCTGCGGCACGTGGGGCCTGGTCGGGGTCGAGCTGGAGGACCCGGTGCTGTCCGCGGAGTCCTTCGCCGCCAACTTCACCAACGAACGCGGCGTCGACGGCCGCATCCGCTACCTGCGCAACGTCATGGGCCTGTGGGTCCTGCAGCAGTGCGTGGCCGAGTGGGAGGCCGAACCCGGTCAGCACGGTCCGGTCGACCTCGGTGACCTGCTCGCCGCGGCCGCCGACGTCGCCCCCGGGGGGCCGGTCGTGGACGTCGACGACCCCCGGCTGCTGCCGCCGGGCCCGATGGTCGCCCGCGTGCGCACCCTGGTCCAGGAGTCCGGCGCCCGGCCCCCGGCCACCCGCGCGCAGGTCGTGCGGTGCGTCCTGGAGAGCCTGGCGGCGGCCTTCGCCCGCTCGGTCGCCGACGCCTCGCGGCTGTCCGGCCGGGACGTGCGCGTGGTCCACCTCGTCGGTGGCGGGGCGCGCAACGCGCTGCTGTGCCGGCTGACCGCCGACGCCTGCGGGCTGCCCGTCGTGGCCGGCCCGGTCGAGGCCACCGCCCTGGGCAACGTGCTCGTCCAGGCGCGCGCGGCCGGTGAGGTGTCCGGGTCGCTGGAGACGCTGCGCGCCCTCGTGCGGCAGACTGCCGACCTGGTCACGGTCGCCCCGCGCACCAACCCCGAACCGCAGCACACGTAGGAGTGTCGTGAAGCGCCAGACCCCGAACCCCCGTGAACTCCTGGACCTCGTCGGGTTCAAGAAGCCCCAGCTCGACGGCCGCAAGCGCCGCCTGGAGAACGCCCTCACCATCGAGGACCTGCGGGGCATCGCCAAGCGCCGCACGCCGCGGGCCGCCTTCGACTACACCGACGGCTCGGCCGAGGGCGAGATCTCGCTGGCCCGCGCCCGGCAGGCCTTCAGCGACGTGGAGTTCCACCCCTCGATCCTGCGCGACGTGTCCACGGTCGACACGTCCACGACGATCTGGGGCGGACCCTCGGCCCTGCCGTTCGGAATCGCCCCCACCGGGTTCACCCGCCTCATGCAGACCGAGGGCGAGGAGGCCGGCGCCGGGGCCGCGGGGGCCGCGGGCATCCCGTTCACGCTGTCCACCCTGGGCACGACGACCATCGAGGGCGTCCAGGCCGCCAACCCCACCGGGCGCAACTGGTTCCAGCTCTACGTCATGCGCAAGCGGGAGATCTCCTACGGCCTGGTCGAGCGCGCCGCGGCCGCCGGGTTCGACACGCTGATGTTCACCGTCGACACCCCGATCGCCGGGGCCCGGCTGCGGGACAAGCGCAACGGGTTCTCCATCCCCCCGCAGCTGACGCTGTCCACCCTCCTGGACACCGCCACCCGGCCCGGCTGGTGGTTCGACTTCCTCACCACCCGCAAGCTGGAGTTCGCCTCCCTGACCGAGACCGGCGGCACCGTCGGGGAACTGCTCGACTACGCGATGGACCCCTCCATCGACTACGACGACCTCGCCGAGATCCGCAGCCTGTGGCCCGGCAAGCTCGTGGTCAAGGGCGTGCAGAACCTGCCCGACGCCCGCACCCTGACCGACCTGGGCGTCGACGGGATCGTCCTGTCCAACCACGGCGGCCGGCAGCTGGACCGTGCCCCCATCCCCTTCCACCTGCTGCCGCAGGTGGTGCGCGAGGTCGGGCGCGACACCGAGATCGCCGTGGACACCGGGATCATGAACGGGGCCGACGTCGTCGCCTCGATCGCGATGGGGGCCCGGTTCACGCTCATCGGGCGCGCGTACCTGTACGGGCTCATGGCCGGCGGGCGCGCCGGCGTCGACCGCGCCATCGCGATCCTGGCCGACCAGGTGGTGCGCACGATGAAGCTGCTGCAGGTGCAGACCCTGCAGGAGCTGACCCCCGCCCACGTCACCCAGCTCCAGCGCCTGGCCCCCCGCCCGCTCACGAGCTGAGCGGGCGGGGGCCCGCACCCGGGGTCCCGCCGTGGGGCCCCGGGTGCGGGCTCAGGCCACGCCCAGCGCCTGCTTGACCGGGTCGATCGCGAAGTACAGGACGAACAGCACCGCGACGACCCACATCACCGGGTGCACGGCCCGGGCGCGCCCGCGGGCCACCTTGAGCAGCACGAAGGCGATGAACCCGGCCCCGATCCCGGCGCTGATCGAGTAGGTGAACGGCATGAGCACGATCGTCAGGAACGCCGGGACCGCGATCTCGAAGTCGGTCCAGTCGATGCCCTTGACCTGCGTCATCATGAGGAACCCCACGACGACGAGGGCGGGGGTCGCCGCCTCGTAGGGGACGATCGAGACGATCGGGGCCAGGAACGTCGTCAGCAGGAAGGCGGTCCCGGTCACGACGCTGGCCAGACCCGTGCGCGCCCCCTCCCCGACGCCGGTGGCCGACTCGATGAAGCTGGTGTTGCTGGAGACCCCGCCCGCGCCCCCGGCGGCCGCGGCCAGGGAGTCCACGACCAGGATGCGGCGCATCCGCGGCGGGTTGCCGTTCTCGTCGAGCAGGTCGCCCTCGGCGCCGATGGCGACGACGGTGCCCATCGTGTCGAAGAAGTCCGCCAGCAGCAGGGTGAAGACGAGCAGCAGGACCGTGACCCAGCCGATCCGCTCGAAGGAGCCCAGCAGGGAGAAGTGCCCCAGCGTCGCGAAGTCGGGGGTGTCGATCCAGGAGTCCGGCAGCGCCGGCACGTTCAGCCCCCACGCCCGGTCGTTCGCGACCGACCCGTCGGCACCGGTGCGCGGGCCCAGGTGGGCCACCGCCTCCACCGCCACGGCCAGGACGGTGGCCACCACGATGCCGCCGAGGATGGCCCCGCGGACCCCGCGCGCCATGAGCACGAGCGTGAGGACGAGCCCGACGACGAAGACCAGCGTCGGCCAGCCCGAGAGGAACCCGCCGATCCCGAGTTCGAGGGGGGTCCCGCTGCCCGCGCGGACGAAGCCCGCGTCGACGAGACCGACGATGGTGATGAACAGGCCGATGCCGACGCTGATGGCCGTCTTCAACGGGGCCGGCACGGCCCGGAACACGGCCTCGCGCAACCCGGTGAGGACGAGCACGAGGATGAGCAGGCCCTCGATGACGACCAGGCCCATCGCGTCGGGCCACGTCATGCCGGGCAGGGCCGCCACGCCGAAGGCCAGGAAGGCGTTCAGGCCCAACCCGGTCGCCAGCGCGAGCGGGTAGTTCGCCACCGCCCCCATGAGGAGGGTGACGACCCCGGCCACCAGGGCGGTGCCCGCGGCGACGGCCGCGAGGTTGGGCGAGGTGCCGCCGCCGAGGTACTGCCCAGTGCTGTCCGGCTGGGTCCCGATGATGAGGGGGTTCAGCACGACGATGTAGGCCATCGTGAAGAAGGTCGCCAGGCCCCCGCGGACCTCGCGTCCCACGGTGGAGCCACGGGCACTGATCTCGAACCAGCGGTCGAGCGCGGACGGGGCGGCGGTGACGGCCATCGGAACCTTCGGGTCGGGTGCTGCGGAGGGGGTGCTGCGGAGGGGGCCACGTCCTCGGAGCCGTGGCGCATCCTGCCAGACGCCGGGCGGGTCCCCCGGCCACCGGACCTCCCCCGGGGCGCCGGCGCTGTCCCCGCGGGCAGGCACCCCCCGGGACCCTGCGCGGCCGCAGGGTCCCGGCGGGCGGGTCCTCACCAGTGCGCGGTGCGCGGGACCGGCTGGCAACCGGGGCAGGAGAACGAGGACCGGTTCATGAACGCGTCCCGGCGCACGAGCGAGCCGCACCGCGGGCAGGCCCGGCCGACCTGGCCGTAGACCGCGAGCGAGCGGTCGAAGTACCCCGAGGCCCCGTTGACGTTGACGTAGAGGGAGTCGAAGCTCGTGCCCCCCGCGGCCAGGGCCGCCGTCATGACCTCCCGCAGCCCGGCGAGCAGCGCGTCCGCCTGGGCGCGCGTCGCGGACCGGGTGGGCCGGGCGTAGTGCAGCTTCGCCCGCCACAGCGCCTCGTCGGCGTAGATGTTGCCGACCCCCGAGACGAGGGTCTGGTCCAGCAGCGCCCGCTTGAGGCCGGTCGTCTTCTCCCGCAGCCGCCGCGCGAACAGCGCGTCGTCGAAGGCGGGGTCGAGCGGGTCGCGCGCGATGTGCGCGACCGGCGCGGGCAGGAACCGGGACCAGGGCGCGTCGGGGAACTCCCCCAGCCCGCCGAGGCCGCCGTCGCCGACCCCGACGAGGGGGACGACCGCGACCCCGCCGAACGTGCGCTGGTCGACGAACCGCAGGTCCTCGCGGCCGTCGTCGAACTCCCACACGGCCCGCAGGTGCTTCTCGGCCGGCGCCTTCGCAGCCTCGACGAGCAGCTGCCCGCTCATGCCGAGGTGGACGACCATCGCGTCGGCGGCGTCACCGTCGGCGGTGGCCAGCGGCAGCCACAGGTACTTCCCGCGGCGCACCGCGTCCGCGACGACGAGGCCCTCGGTGCGGGCGATCGCGTCCTCGGGCCCGGCGACGTGGCGCCGCGTCACCCGCGGGTGCAGGAACCGCGCCGAGCGGACCGTGCGGCCCACGACCCAGCGGGCCACCCCGCGGCGGACGACCTCGACCTCGGGCAGTTCGGGCACGTCAGGACCGGCTCAGGACGACGCGCGCACGGCCGCGGCGACCGTCGCCGCCCGCAGGGCCTCGACGGCGGCGCTGGCGGCCTTCTGCTCGGCCTCCTTCTTGCTGCGCCCCTCGCCGTGACCGAGGGCGGTGCCCCCCACGACGGCGTCGGCCGTGAACGCCTTGGCGTGGTCGGGCCCGGACTCGGAGATCGCGTAGGACGGCACGCCGAGGCCCTCGGCGGCCGTCAGCTCCTGCAGCGCGGTCTTCCAGTCGGTGCCGGCGCCCAGGCGCTCGGAGGAGTCCATGAGCGGGGAGGTCAGGCGCAGCACGAACTCGCGCGCACCGTCCATCCCCACGGACAGGTACGTCGCGCCGATGACGGCTTCCAGGGTGTCGGCCAGGATGGAGTTCTTGTCCCGGCCCCCGGTGCCGAGCTCGCCCTTGCCGAGGCGGACGTGCGCGCCGAGGTCGAGACCGCGGGCGATGTCGGCGAGCGCGCGGGAGTTCACGACAGCGGCCCGCAGCTTGGCGAGCCGGCCCTCGGAAACGTCCGCGAACCGCGCGTACAGCTCGTGGGTGACGACCAGGCCGAGCACGGCGTCCCCGAGGAACTCGAGGCGTTCGTTGGTCGGCAGCCCGCCGTGCTCGTAGGCGTAGGACCGGTGGGTCATGGCCAGCAGCAGGAGCTCGGCCTCCACCTCCACGCCCAGGGCAGCAGTCAGCCGGGCGACGTCGCGGACGTCGCCCGGCGTGACGGCGGGGGCCTGCTGAGCGGTCAGCTCAGAGGTCCTTGACCTTGCGGCCCTTGTACTCGAGGTACAGCGGGGTGCCGGCGGAGTCGGTGACCACACGGGCGGTGTGCGGGCGCGAGTAGGCGACCTGACCGCGCACGGTGCTGCGGACCAGCGTCTCCTCCTGCGCCTTCCACTGCGAACGGCGGGCGCGCGTGTTGCTGCGGGACATCTTCCGCTTCGGGACGGCCACGATCAGCTCTTCTCTCTGGTTCCGGACGGGGAGTCGTCACTGCTGGGGAGCAGGGACTGCAAGGCGGCCCACCGGGGGTCCGCCGGTTCTTCGGAGACGGGGGCCGGTTCGGAGACCCCGATCTCGTAGTCCTGCTGGCAGGGGCCGTCGCACTCGGGCTGGAACGGCAGGTCCAGCACGATCGCGTCCCGCACGGCGGGTTCGAGGTCGACGAGCTCGCCGGGGGCGACCTCACGGATCTCGTCCTCGTCGTCGGCCACCTCCGCCGGCGTCTTGCCGGGGTAGGCGAACAGCTCCTGCAGGGTCACCTCGACCGGTTCGGTGACCTCGGTGAGGCACCGCACGCACTCGCCGACGGCGGTGCCGCGGACGGTGCCGGAGACGAGCACACCCTCCATGACGGCTTCCATCCGCAGGTCCAGCTCGAGGTCGTCGCCCTCGGGCACGCCGATGACGGCGATGCCGAGGTCGGCGGGGGCGGGCACGGTGCGCTGCAGGGTGCGCATGGTGCCCGGTCGGCGGCCCAGGTCGTGCGTGGACAGCACGAGCGGCGCGTTCGGGTCCAGGTGACCCTCCGGCAGCTGCCTCTTGCTCACGTCCACACCTCGTCGCTCGACCGTTCCGACACACCACACGGCCCCGCCGCTGGGTGGGGGCACCACTCGCGTCGAGGCCGTCCCCAAGGGTAACCGAGGCCGCGGCCACGACCCAATCGCCCGGTGGCCGAGCGCCTCAGGAGTCCTTCCCGCCCGTCGCCGGGGCCGCGTCCCCGGACTCCCCGGACTCCCCGGACGACCCGGACGACCCGGGCTGCGCCTGCGGCTCCGCGCCGGTCTCGCGCACCTTGAGCCGGTCGCGCCCGCGCGCGGCCTGCTGCTTGAGGCGGTCCAGCTCGTCCTCGAAGTCGGACAGCTTGCGGTCGACCCAGGCGTCGGCGTCGACCCGCAGGCGCTTGGCCTCCTCGCGGGCCGTCTGCACGATGTGGTCGGCCCGTTCGCGCGAGGCGCGCGTCACGGCCTGGGCGTCGACGAGCTCCTCGGCCCGCTCCCGGGCCTGGGCCACCAGCTCGTCCGCCTCCAGCCGGGCGGCCTCGAGGACCTCGTCGCGCTGGGCGAGCACGTCCCCGGCCTGCTGCACCTCGGCCGGCAGCAGCCGCCGGACGTCGGCGACCAGCGCGAGCAGCTGCTCGCGGTCGACCACGACCGACGACGACAGCGGGACACCCCGCGCACCCGACACGAGCGCGGCGAGCTCGCCGAGCTTCTCGTGCACCTCCACAGCAACTGCCTCCCTAGAGCGTCGACCGGCGTTCAGGCCGGGTCGGGGGCATTCTCCCCCAGCCGGGTCCCCAGCGCGGCACGCACCGCCGCCGGCACCAGCCCGGAGACGTCGCCGCCGTGGCGGGCGACCTCCTTGACGAGGGAGGAGGAGACGTGGCCGTAGGCGGGGTCGCCGACGAGGAAGACGGTCTCCAGGCCCGTGAGGTGGCGGTTCATCAGCGCCATCGGCAGCTCGTAGGCGTAGTCGGTGCCGCTGCGCAGGCCCTTGACCACGACGGGGGCGCCCAGGCGGCGGCAGTGCTCGACGAGCAGGCCGCCGTCGAACTCCGTCACGACGACGCGCGCGGCGCGCGGGTCCCCGGACTCGGCCAGGGCGCGGCGGACGAGGTCGGCCCGCTCGGGGCCGGTGAAGGTCCCGCGCTTGTCGGGGTTGACGGCCACGCCGGCGTGCACGACGTCGAACAGCTCCGCGGCGCGCAGCAGGACGTCGAGGTGCCCCAGGGTCAGCGGGTCGAAGCTGCCCGGGCACACGCACACCCGGCCCCCGGTGCCGGTCCCGCTCCCGCTCGCGCCGGTCTCCTCGCTGCTCATGGGCGCACCGTAGCCACCCACACCGTCGTCTCCCCGTACCGCCGCTGCCGGACGCCGTCCACCACGTCCGGCCACCCCGGCTCGGGGGTGCGCGAGGACCGCTCGACCACGAGCGTGGCGGCCGGGGCCAGCAGCGGGGCCAGCACGTCCAGCAGCGCGGTGACGTCCCCGGTGGGCACGGCGTACGGCGGGTCGAGCAGGACGAGGTCCCACCCGCCCTCGACCACGGCGGCCGGGGAGGCGGCGAACCGCTCGGCGCGGTCGGTGACGACGCGGACCCCGGGCAGGCCCAGGGCGGCGACGTTGGCCCGGGCGGTGGCGGCCGCCGGCCGGGCCGCCTCCACGAGGACGACCTGCGCGGCCCCGCGGCTGGCCGCCTCCAGGCCCAGGGCGCCGGAGCCGGCGTACAGGTCCAGCACGCGCGCCCCCTGCACCGCCCCGGCGGCCTCCAGGGCGGAGAACAGCGCCTCGCGGACGCGGTCGCTCGTGGGCCGGGTGGTCTCCCCCGGGGGCACCTTGAGCCGGCGGCCGCCCGCGGCGCCGGCGACGATCCGGGTCACGAGACCCTCCTGGCCCGGTGCGCCGCGTAGGCCCAGCCGATGCCGACGGCCGCGGCCGAGGCCAGGACCTGCCCGAGCAGCAGCCAGTCGAAGGCGCCCCGGGCCAGGGTGGCGAGCAGCACGGGCACGCTGACGAGGACGGCGAGGTCGGGTCCGGTCGTCACCGCCGCCGCCGCGCCGGGCGGGATCGCGCCCATCGCCGTGGCGACGGCGGGACGCGACAGGTCCGGGTCGGGCCGGACCGCCCCGCGCAGCGCGGCCGCGGCGAACCCCGGACCGGCCAGGGCCCCCAGCAGCGCCCACGACCACCAGGCCGCCCCGAGGGACTCCCCGTGCAGCAGACCGGAGGCCGTGACCGCCAGGGGATAGGCCAGCGCCCCCCACAGCGCCGACAGGACGGCGACGGGGATCCACCGGACGGCGACGACCGTGGTGGCCGAGACCGGCAGGGCGCGGGCGGCGGCCGGGACGAGGGCGAGGCTGCGGGCCGGTTCGGACAGCGTCGTGGCGGCGGCGTACCCGGCCAGCCACAGCAGCAGCGCGGCCACGGCCCGGTGGGCCGAGGTGCCCGCGGCCAGGACGAAGGGGACCAGGACGAGGACCCCGGCGGTCACGAGCCGGCGCGGCTGGCGGCGCAGCAGGAGCACGTCGGCGGCCACGACGGCCGAGACCGGGCCGCGGACGAGGCCGAAGCGGCGCCGGCGCCGGACCCGGCCCCCCGAGTCGGCCGACAGCGCCCGGCCCATCTCCCGCACGTCGATCTGCAGCACCGAGGAGGTCAGCCGCTCCAGCCGGGAGGCCCCGCGCCGCAGCGACGGCGAGGGCACGTCCCCGGCCCGCGCGAAGGCCCCGCGGCCGGCGAGCACGGCCACGACGAGCGCCCCGGCGGCCACGACGGCGGCGGGCACGAGCACGGCGCCGGGCTGGACCGCGTCCACGGCGATCCCGGCCGCCGCGCTGGCCGCGAGCAGCACGAGGAGGGCGACACCCACGGCGTCCAGGACGCGCCCGGCCCGCAACAGCGCCCGCACCCCCGACCCGACGGCCGGGCGGACGAGGAGCAGGTACCCGGCCCCGGCGAGCCCGGCGCCGACGGCGAACCCGCCGCCGGGGCCCGCGGCGGCGAGGGGACCGGTCAGCTCCCCGGCCACGCCGAAGGCCACCGACGTCGCCCACGCCGTGAACAGCCCGCCCGCGAGCGCCGAGCCCAGGGCCCGGTTGCGCACGACGGGGCGCAGCAGCTCCCCGCGGTCCACGGGCAGCGGTGTCCACCACGTCGTCGGGGCGGTGCCCAGGGAGACGGGCCCGAGCCGGCACCACACGGCCAGGCCGAAGGCCGTGAAGCTCACCGCGACGCCGACGGCCGTCAGCACGGCCGACGTCTGCGCGGTCCAGCCCGGCCCGTCCCCGGTGCTGGACAGCCCGGCCCGCAACGCGTTGCGCAGCGAGCCGCTGCCGCCGAGCAGCAGCAGGAAGGCGATGCCGACCTGCAGCAGCGTCGTGTAGGTGTCCACGACGCTGGCCCGCAGCCCGCGGGCGGCGCGGGAGGGCGCGGCCTCCTCGAGGAGGTCGCGCCGGGAGGGGTAGGGCTGGTCGGCCAGGGGCCCGACGAGCGCACCCCGCGGCCCCGCGTCGGGTGCGCTCACCGGACGGGGTCGCTGACGATGCGGGCGGCCTCGTCGGCCCCGACGACCCGGCACGTGCCCTCGCTCCCGCCGCCGTCGTCGATCACGACGGCGCGCGTGGCGAGCCGGCGCAGCAGGACGACGTCGTGGGTGGCCAGCACGAGGGCCGTGCCGGCGTCGCGCTCGGCGAGCAGCCGGTCGGCCAGGGCTTCGCGGCCCGTGGGGTCCAGGCGCTGCTCGGGTTCGTCCAGCAGCAGCACCGAGCGCGGCCGGACGAGGGCCGCGGCCAGCAGCAGCCGCCGCTTCTGCCCGCTGGACAGGGAGACCGGGAGCTGGTCGACGGCGTCGGTCAGGCGCTGGGCCTCCAGCTCGGCGTCGACGACGGCGACGACGTCGCGCACGCCGTGCCCGCGGGCGACGAGCTCGAGGTGCTCGGCGACGGACAGCTCGGCGAACCAGGCGTCCTCGTCGAAGACGCAGGCGACCTCGCGGCGGAAGCGCACCGAGCGCTCGTCGACGGGCTCGCCGTGCAGACGGACGGTCCCGTCGAGGGGTTCCAGCAGCCCGGCCACGGCCCGCAGGACGGTGGACTTGCCCGCACCGTTGGCCCCGACCAGGCACAGCGCCTCCCCCCGCGCGACGTCGACCGTCACGGGGGCGCAGACCGGCTCGCCGTAGCCGACGACGAGCCGGTCCATCCCCAGGACGACGTCCCGGACGGGGCCGCGGGCCCGGGCGCGCTCGCTCCTGCTCATGTCCGTCTTCTCATGTCCGTGTCCTCACGTCCGGCCCAGGAAGGCCGCGGTGTCGCCGGTGACGCGGGACGCGACGGCGGCCGCGAGCCCGGGGTGCCGGGCGAGGTCGGGGTCGACCTCGACGAGGGTGCGGGCCCGGGCGCGGGCCCGTTCGATGACGTCGGCGTGCTGCAGGACGCCCAGGAGCTGCAGGGAGGACCGTTCCCCGGACTGCGCGGCGCCCAGGACGTCGCCCTCGCGCCGTTCGGCGAGGTCCAGGCGCGCCAGCTCGAACCCGTCGCGGGTGCGGGCCAGGGCCTTCAGGCGCCGGCCGGCGCGGGAGTCCGGGCTGGTGCCGGACAGCAGCAGGCACGTCCCCGGCAGACCCCCGCGGCCGATGCGCCCGCGCAGCTGGTGCAGCTGGGAGATGCCGAAGCGGTCGGCGTCGACGACGACCATGACGCTGGCGTTGGGCACGTCCACGCCGACCTCGACGACGGTGGTGGCGACGACGACGTCGAGCTCGCCGGCGGCGAACCGGCTCATGACGTCCTCCTTCTCCGCCGGCAGGAGACGGCCGTGCAGGACCTCGGTGCGCAGGCCCGCGGTGGCCGGGTGGGTGCGCACGACCTCGACGACCTGGGAGACGGCCGCGGGCGGGCGGGGTTTCGGGCGTCCCCCGCCCGCCCCCTTCCCCGCGCGCGCGGGCGGGGGCGGCGGTTCCTCCTGCGGCGCCTCCTCGGCCCCGTCGGCGAGGTCGTCGTCGTCGGCCTCGATGCGCGCGCACACGACGTAGGCCTGCCGGCCCAGGGCGGCCTCCTCGGCGATCCGCTGCCAGGTCCGGTCGACCCAGGCGGGTTTGTCCTGGGGGACGACGACGGTCTGGACCTCGGCCCGCCCGGGCGGCAGTTCGTCCAGGACGGAGGTCTCCAGGTCCCCGAACAGGGTCATGGCCACGGTGCGCGGGATGGGGGTGGCCGTCATGGCGAGCAGGTGCGGTACCCCGCGGCCGGTCTCGGTCCCCTTGCGGCGCAGCACGTCGCGCTGCTCGACGCCGAACCGGTGCTGCTCGTCGACGACGACGAGGCCCAGGTCGGCGAACTGGACGCCCTCCTGCAGCAGGGCGTGGGTGCCCACGACGATCCCGGCCTCCCCGCTCGCGGCGGCCAGCAGCGACTCCCGGCGGGCTGCGGCGCCCATCGAGCCGGTGAGCAGCACGACGCGGGTGCCGCGCGGGTCCCCGCCGAGGAACCCGCCGGCGGCCAGGTCGCGCAGGGCGCCGGTGATGGAGCGCAGGTGCTGGGCGGCGAGGACCTCGGTGGGGGCCAGCAGCGCGGCCTGTCCCCCGCCGTCGACGACGGTGAGCATGGCGCGCAGGGCGACGAGCGTCTTGCCCGAGCCGACGTCGCCCTGCAGCAGCCGCTGCATGGGGTGGGGCCGGGCCAGCTCGGCGGCGATCTCCTCCCCGACGCGGCGCTGGGCGCCGGTCAGGGGGAAGGGCAGCCGCTCGTCGAAGGCCGCGGCGATCCCGTCGGCCGAGGCGGTGCGGGGCGCGGCGGCCTGGGTGACGGTCGAGGCGCGGCGCAGGGCCAGCGCCGTCTGCAGCACGAACGCCTCCTCGAACCGCAGCCGGTCCTGCCCGGCGGCGAGCTGGGCGCGGTCGCGGGGGCGGTGCACGGCCTCCAGCGCGGCCAGCGGGGGCAGCAGCCCCTCCCCGGCGACGACGTCGGCGGGCAGCGGTTCGTCGAACCCCTGCTGCTCCCCGCCGTCCTCGGCCAGCCGGTCCAGCAGTGTCCCCACGCTCGCGCGGACCACGTAGCTCGGGCAGTCCCGCGTCGCGGGGTACAGCGGCAGCGGCGCCTCGGCCAGCGCCCCCGCGTCGGCCCCCTGCGGGACCGGCTCGACCGTGGGCTTGTCCAGCTGCCACGTGCCGTTGAACTGCCCCGCCCGGCCCGAGGCCATGACGAGGGCCCCGGGGACGAACGGTTTCAGGACGGGGCCGAACTGGTGCGGGGTGGCCATGAAGAACGTCGTGGTGATGCGGTCCCGCCCGTCCGAGAGCGTCACCACCACCCGCCAGCCGCTGCGCTGGCGCAGGGGCTGGGGCTTCCCCACGTCCTGGACCTGCGCGACGATCGTGACGTCCTCACCGACGGTGAGCTCGCGGATGGCGGTGAGCTCGCCGCGGTCGAGGTACCGGCGCGGCAGGTGCCACAGCAGGTCCCGGCCCGTCTCCAGGCCCAGGTGGCTCAGCCACTTGGCGGGGTCGGCGTTCTTGCCGGTGCCGTCCCCGGCGCGGGGCAGCAGGCTGGACAGCGGGGCGTCCAGGTCGAGCACGCGGGCAGGTTACCGCTGCGCGTGCACGACCCGGTCACGCCCGCCCCGCTTGGCCGCGTAGAGCGCGGCGTCGGCGCGGTCCACCAGCGCCGCGACGCCCTCCCCGGCCCGGACGCCGGCACCCCCGACGCTGACCGACAGGCGGTGCCCGTCGCGGCCCGGCACGGTGCAGGCGGCGACGGCCGCGCGGATCCGGTCGGCGACCTCCCCCAGCTCCCCGTCCCCGTCCTCGTCCGCACCGTGCCCGTCTGCACCGTGCCCGTCCCCGACCAGCACGACGGCGAACTCGTCGCCCCCCAGCCGCCCCACGACGTCCCCGGCCCGGCACGCGGTGCGCAGCTCGGCGGCCACGGCGCGCAGCACCGCGTCGCCCACGGGGTGGCCGTGGGTGTCGTTGACGGCCTTGAACCGGTCGAGGTCGACCAGCAGCAGGCCCTGCGCGGTGCCGTCGGCGACCCGGGTGGCCAGGGCCGCGTCGAAGGCGCGGCGCGAGAGCAGCCCGGTGAGGGCGTCCTCGGCCGCCTCGCTGCGCAGCCGCGCCAGGAGCCGTTCCTGCCGCTCCCCGGCGCGGGTGAGCATGACCGTGACGAGACCGAACGTCACCAGGTGGGCCGGGCTGTCCCGCAGGACGCCGGCGGCCCCCTCCAGGACGGCCAGCAGGACGACGTCGGCCAGGACGGCCTGGGCGGTGAGCAGCCACGCCACCGGGGAGCGCAGGTGGAAGGCGGCGAACAGCGCGGGCCAGCCCAGGTACATCTGGGCCCCGAAGGAGGCGTCGTCGGTCCACAGGCACAGCACCAGCACCACCCCCCCGGCGAAGGCCCCCAGGGCGGCCGGTGCCCCGGTGGGGGCGCGCCGCGGGCGCAGGGCCATGGCCAGGGCGAGCAGGCCCACCAGGGTCGCGCTCACCCCCATGAGCAGCCAGCCGCCGGGCCGGGTGCCCATCGTCTCGGGCGAGACGAGGCCGTTGACGAGCGCGTACAGGCAGCCGGCGGCCGTCATGGCCCCGATGGCGCGGGTGGCGGCGACGTGGTCGCGGGCCGCCCACCACCGCCCGCGCCCCGGCGGCTGGTGGTCGGTCGGCACACGTCACCATCGGTCCCGGGTCCGCCCGACTGGAGGCCCGGGTGCGGCACCGGCTCCGGTTTCACCCGGGCGGCGGTCCTCGGCTATGGTGTTCGACGGTGTCCGGACGGCCGGACGCCTGCGCCTCCCGTCGGGGGGCCGCACTTCTCGTTCGACTTCAGGAGTTCCCCGTGGCTGCCACCTGTGACGTCTGCGCCAAGGGCCCTGGCTTCGGCAAGAGCGTCTCGCACTCGCACCGGCGGACCAACCGCATGTGGCTCCCGAACATCCAGCGGGTCAAGGCCACCGTGAACGGTTCTCCCCAGCGCCTCAACGTGTGCACCTCCTGCCTGAAGGCGGGCAAGGTCACGCGCTGACCCCCTTCCAGACCACGGAGGGCCGGATCCTGCGGGATCCGGCCCTCCGTCGTTCCCGGGCACGTCCCCGGGCGCGTTCCCGGGCACGGGCACCGCGGCCGGTCAGCGGAGGAAGTGGTCCCAGCCCGTCGTCCCCGTCCAGGGCCGGCCGTCGACCAGGACGCCGTGCGGTCCGGCCGGGGCCACCGCGCCCACGACCGCGAACGGCGCCGGCAGCACCGCCTCCGGCGGGAAGCACCCCAGGAGGGCGTGGTCCTCACCCCCGGTCAGGACGTGCTCGGCCCCCAGCTCCCGGACCCACTCCCCCAGCACCCCGGACGTGGTCAGCTCGACGGTGACCGCGCTGGCCGCGGCGATCCGGCCGGCGTCGCGCACCAACCCGTCGCTGACGTCCATGAGGGCGCTGGCCCCCGCGCGCGCCGCCGCGGGCCCGGCCTGCACGGGCGGCTGCGGCCGGCGGTGCGCGCTCACCAGCGCCTCCACCAGCGTCTCGTCCGCACCCGGGCCGGGCGCCCCGCGCAGCAGCAGGTCCAGACCGGCCGCCGAGCGGCCCAGCGTCCCCGCGACCGCCACGACGTCCCCCGGCCGCGCCCCCGAGCGCAGGACCGGCGCACGCCCCTGCAGGTCCCCCAGGGCGGTGACGGACACGACGACCTCGCCGGCCGCGGACAGGTCCCCGCCCACGACCACGGCCCCGAAGCGCGCGCAGGCGGCAGCGGTCCCGCGGGCGAAGTCCTCGACCCAGGCCACCTCCAGGTCGGTGGGCAGCGCCAGCCCGATGAGCAGCCCGGTGCAGCGCCCCCCCATGGCGGCGACGTCGGCGACGTTCTGGGCCACGGCCTTCCAGCCGACGTCGGCGCCGGTGGACCAGTCGCGGCGGAAGTCGCGGAACTCCACGAGGACGTCGGTGGTGGCCACCACGCGCCCGTCGGGGGCGGCGACCAGGGCCGCGTCGTCGCCGGGGCCGAGCAGCGCCTCCGTCGGCAGCAGCGGCACCACCCGGGCCAGCAGCGCCGTCTCGTCGAGGTCCCCGACCCGCACGTCACCCGCCACGGGCGGGCAGACTACGGGGCGATGCCCAGCACCCCCGCCGACCCCCCGCCCGGCGCTCCGTCGCACCCCTCCCGGCCCGGCCGCCTCGTCGTGGGGCTCGTCGTGCTCGTCGTGGCGGCCGCGGCCGTGTGGGTCTACCTCGCCGGCTCGCGCGGGGTGCAGGCCGCCCCGCAGGCCGACGACCCCGCGTGCGCCCCGCTGCTGCGGGCGCTGCCGCAGACCCTCGACGGGCTGGGCCGCACCCCGCAGGGCGCGCCGGGCGTGGCCGTGTGGGGCCAGGAGCAGGTGGTGCTGCGCTGCGGCGGGCTCGTGCTCGGGCCCACCACGAAGGCGTGCATCCCCGTCGGCCCGGACGGCGGGCCCACGGTGGACTGGGTCCAGGACGCGGCCAACGACCGCGCGGTGCGGTTCCTCACCTACGGGCGTACGCCCGCGGTCGAGGTGACCGTGCGGTTCGGGGCGGGCCTGGCACGGGACCAGGCGACGTCCCAGCTCGTCGACCTCGCCGGGCCCGTGGCGGGCATCGAGCAGACCCGCACCTGCCTGTGAGGGGCCTCAGCGCAGCCCGGTGGGCCGCTGCAGCGCCAGCCGCAGGAGGTGGTCGACGAGCTGGGGGTACTCCAGCCCCGTGGCCGCCCACATCCGCGGGTACATCGAGAACGGCGTGAACCCCGGCATCGTGTTGATCTCGTTGACGACGATGCCCTCGGCGCCGTCGCTGGCCCGGAACCGCTCGACGTCGACGAAGAAGTCGACCCGGGCCAGCCCCTCGGCCTCCATGGCCTCGAAGACGCGCACCGCCGTGCGCCGCACGGCCGCGGTGACGTCCGGCGGCAGGTCGGCGGGGCAGGACAGCCGGACGTTGCCGGCGTCGAGGTACTTGGCCTCGAAGTCGTAGAAGTCGTGGCCGTCGACGACCTCGATCTCCCCGGGCAGGCTCGTCAGCGGTTCACCGCCAGCGAGGTCGGCCAGGACCCCGCACTCGACCTCCCGGCCGCCGAGGGCGGCCTCGACGACGACCTTGGGGTCGTGCGCGACGGCCTCGGCGACGGCGGCGTCCAGGCCGGCGCGGTCGCCGACGCGGGTGATGCCCATGCTGGACCCGGCGCGGGCGGGTTTGACGAAGACGGGGTAGCCCAGCGCCTCGACCTCGGCGACGACGGCCTCGCGCTCGCGCTCCCACCGCCGGGCGCGGAAGGACGTCCACGGCCCCACGGGCAGCCCCTGCCCCTGCAGCAGCAGCTTCATGACCTGCTTGTCCATGCCCGCGGCCGAGGCCAGGACCCCGGACCCGACGTAGCGGGTGTCGGACAGCTCCAGCAGGCCCTGCAGCGTCCCGTCCTCCCCGAACGGCCCGTGCAGCAGGGGCAGCACGACGTCGACGGGGCCGCCCAGGTCCTCGCCCCCGGACGTCCGCAGCGCCCGGGAGCGCACGTCCTGCGACAGCGCGACGGCCGGGCCGGCGTCGGGCACCTCCGGCAGCGCGCCGTCGGTCAGCGCGAAGCGCGCCGGGTCGTCCTCGACGAGCACCCAGCGCCCGCTCGTGGTGATCCCGACCGGCACGACGTCCCACACCGACCGGTCGAGGGCGGCCAGCACCCCGGCGGCGGTCACGCAGCTGACGGCGTGCTCGGAGGAACGGCCACCGAAGACGACGGCGACGCGGGGGCGGGGGGTGGGCTGGCTGCTCATCGGCGCCGACCCTACCGGCGGTGTGGTTGGGTTCCCCCGTGTCCCAGACCGAAGACCCCGCCGTGTCCTGCGCCCCCCGGCAGGACGTCCCCCTCGCCCCCGCCACCGTCGCCGTCGTGGCCGGCCGTCCGCCCAAGGGCCTGGACAGCGAGCTCAACACGCCCGTGTCGCTGTCGGCGACGTTCGTCGGCGGCGGGTCCCTGGGCACCGCCGCGCTCGGGTACGGCCGGTTCGCCAACCCGACGTGGGAGGCGCTGGAGAGCGCGGTGGGCGAGCTGGAGGGCGGGCGGGCCCTGGCCTTCGCCTCGGGGATGGCGGCCGTGGCGGCCGCGCTGCACCTCGTCCCGGCCGACGGGACGGTCCTGGTCCCGCACGGCGCCTACAACGGCACCCACTCCCTCACGGCGCTGCTGGCCGCCCAGGGACGGCTGACGGTGCTGCCGACCGACATCACCGACGTCGAGGGCGTGCGGACGGCGCTGGCCGGCGTGGACGGCCCGGTCGTGCTGTGGCTGGAGTCCCCGACGAACCCGCTGCTGGAGGTCGCCGACCTCGCGGCGCTGGCCGCCGCCGGGCACGAGCACGGCGCGGTCGTGGTGGTGGACAACACCTTCGCGACGCCGCTGCTGCAGCGTCCGCTGGAGCTGGGCGCCGACGTCGTCGTGCACTCGGTGACGAAGTTCCTCTCGGGCCACTCCGACGTCGTCCTGGGCGCGGTCGTCGCCCGGGACGAGACGCTGCTGGCGGCGCTGGCGGCCCACCGCACGCTGCACGGTGCGATCCCGGGCCCGCTGGAGACGTTCCTGGCCCTGCGCGGGCTGCGGACGCTGCCGCTGCGCCTGGAGCGCTCCCAGGCCAGCGCCGCCGAGCTGGCCCGGCGCCTGGGCGCGCACCCGGCCGTGACGAGGGTGCGCCACCCCTCCCTGCCCGGTGACCCCGGGCACGCCCTGGCCGCGGCGCAGATGTCGGGGTTCGGGGCGCTGGTGTCCATCGAGGTGGTCGGCGGGGTCGCCGGTGCCGACGCCGTGGTCGACGCGGTGCGGCTGTGGGTGCCGGCGACGAGCCTGGGCGGGGTGGAGTCCCTCATCGAGCGCCGGCGCCGGCACGCGGGCGAGCCGGTCGTGGTGCCGCAGGACCTGCTGCGGCTGTCCGTGGGCGTGGAGGACGTCGAGGACCTGTGGCGGGACCTGTCGCAGGCGCTGGACACGGCGCTGGCGCACGCGGGGAGCTGACGGGGAACGGACCGGGCGTGTGACACATTGGGCTGCGGGACACGCCCGGCCGACCGCCCCTGACCGGCTTTATCTCATCCATGAGATAGCGTGGGCGTCATGGCAGTCTCCACCGAGCAGCTGACGCCGACCGGCGACCACCTGTCGCAGATCGGCACCCTCATCCGCGACGCGCGCAAGCACCGGGGCCTCACCCAGGTCCAGCTGGCCGACCGTCTGGGCACCTCCCAGAGCGCCGTGCACCGCATGGAGCAGGGGCAGCAGAACGTCTCCATCGACATGCTCCAGCGCGTCGGGCACGCCCTGCAGGACGACATCGTCTCGATCGGCCGGCCCGGCCCGACCCACCTGCGCGTGCACGGCGGGGTCAAGCTGTCCGGCAGCATCGCGGTGAAGTCCAGCAAGAACGCCGGCGTGGCCCTGCTGTGCGCGGCCCTGCTCAACAAGGGCCGCACCACGCTGCGCGGGGTGGCCCGCATCCTGGAGATCCACCGCATCCTCGACGTGCTGGGCAGCATCGGGGTGGAGTACGCCTGGGTCAACGAGTCCGACCTGGTCCTCGACGTCCCCAACGACCTCGACCTGGCGGCCATGGACGGCGAGACCGCCCGCCGCACCCGCAGCATCATCATGATGCTCGGGCCCCTGCTGCACCGGTACGACGAGTTCGCCCTCCCCTACGCCGGCGGGTGCGACCTGGGCACCCGCACCGTCGAACCGCACATGGTCGCCCTGCGCCCCTTCGGCCTGCAGGTCACCGCGACCACCGGCAACTACCACGCGGCGGTCGACCGCTCGGTCACGCCGCAGCGCCCCATCGTCCTGACCGAACGCGGGGACACGGTCACCGAGAACGCGCTCATGGCCGCGGCCCGCATGGACGGCGTCACGACCATCCGCAACGCCAGCCCGAACTACATGGTCCAGGACCTGTGCTTCTTCCTGGAACTGCTGGGCGTGCGGATCGAGGGCATCGGCACCACGACCCTGGTCGTGCACGGCGTCCCGGACATCTCCGTCGACGTGGAGTACGCCCCCTCGGAGGACCCGGTGGAGGCCATGAGCCTGCTCACCGCGGCGATCATCACGCACTCGGAGCTGACGGTGACCCGCGCCCCGATCGAGTTCCTCGAGATCGAGCTGGCGATCCTGGAGGAGATGGGGCTGCGCTACGACCTCTCCCCGGAGTACCCGGCGGCCAACGGCCGCACCCGGCTGGTCGACATCACGGTCCACCCCTCCGAGCTCAAGGCCCCGATCGACAAGATCCACCCGATGCCGTTCCCGGGTCTGAACATCGACAACCTGCCGTTCTTCGCCGTCATCGCGGCCGGTGCGGAGGGGTCGACCACGGTCCACGACTGGGTCTACGACAACCGGGCGATCTACCTCACCGAGCTGAACCGCCTCGGCGCCCGGGTCAAGCTGCTGGACCCGCACCGCGTCCTCGTCGAGGGCCCGACGCGCTGGTCGGGCGCGGAGGTGCTGTGCCCGCCGGCGCTGCGCCCGGCCGTGGTCGTGCTGCTGGCCATGCTGGCGGCCAAGGGGACCTCGGTGCTGCGCAACGTGGACATCATCGCCCGCGGGTACGAGCAGCTCGCCGAGCGCCTCACCCCGCTGGGCGCGCAGATCGAGACGTTCCGCGACTGACCGGCGCCCCCCGACGCGCGCAGGCCCCCGCACTCCACCGGAGCGCGGGGGCCTGCTGCCGTACCGGCCCTCAGGCCTTCTTGGCCGTGCGCCGGGTCGTGGTGGCGGTCCTGGCCGGGGCGGTCTTCTTCGCCGCGGCGCTCGTGCGGGTGGCCGGGGCGGTCTTGCGGGCCGTCGGGGCGGCGGTGCGGGTGGCCGGGGCCGCCTTCTTCGCCGCCGGCGCGGCCGTCTTGCGGGCCGTGGCGGCCGGGGCGCTGCCCGCGGTGCCGGCCCGCTCCTTGGCCGCGGCCTGGAAGGCCCGCAGCGCCTTGGAGTCGGAGACGACCTCCTTGAACTGGGTGCCGGGGCGGAAGCGCGGCACCGACGTCTTCTTGATCTTCACGGCCTCGCCGGTGCGCGGGTTGCGTCCCGTGCGGGCGTTGCGGGCCTGCTTCTCGAAGGTGCCGAAGCCGCTGATGGCGACCTTGTCGCCCTTGGCGACGGTGAGCGTGATGAGCTCGACGATCGCCTCGACGGCGGTCACGGCCTGCTTGCGACCGCCGAGCTTGCCCTCGAGGGCGTCGACCATCTCTGCCTTGTTCACGGGGCTCCTCCTGGGTACCGGGCGTTGTCCGAACCGATCTTCTCCTCGCGCAACGGATCGCGCAGGGCCGAGCAGGAGCCCGACGACAGGAACGGTACGACCGACGATCACCGGAGTCCACCACCGGCGTGGCGGCGAGTCGTTGCGCCGCAGCACACCTCGGCACGCGGCCCCGCCCTCTCCCTGCGCCGCAGGGGCTTGCGGACCGGGACGACGGCCCGGCCGCCCACCCCCGGGGTCACGTCCGGAGACGCTGCGCCGCAACGGGTCCGGACAGCACACGACCCCGGTCCCGCTGCGGTGCAGCGGGGTCCGGGGCCGGTCGGGGCGCCTCAGGCCGAGGGCGCCAGGGGGGTCGTGGTGGGCTTGAACGAGGGCCGGCGCGTCTCGAAGTCGGTGATGGCCTCGGCGTGGCGCAGGGTCAGGCTGATGTCGTCCAGGCCCTCCATGAGCCGCCAGCGCACGTACTCGTCGACCTCGAAGGGGGCCGTGAAGTCGTCCACCCGCACGACGCGCTCGACCAGGTCGACGGTCACCTCCGTGCCCGGGTGCGCCTCCAGCGCCTTCCAGACGAGGTCGATGTCGCTCTGGGACACCACCGCGGCCAGCAGCCCCTGCTTGCCGGAGTTGCCCCGGAAGATGTCGCCGAAACGCGGCGCGAGAACGGCCTTGAACCCGTAGTCCCGCAGCGCCCAGACCGCGTGCTCGCGGCTGGAGCCGGTGCCGAAGTCCTGCCCGGCGACCAGGACCGAACCGGGGCGGTAGGGCTCCTGGTTCAGCACGAAGTGCGGGTCCGAACGCCAGCCGGCGAACAGGGCGTCCTCGAAGCCCGTCTTGGTGACGCGCTTGAGGTAGACGGCCGGGATGATCTGGTCGGTGTCGACGTCGGTGCGGCGCAGCGGCACCCCGACCCCGGTGTGGACGGTGAACTTCTCCATGACGGGTCCTCTCAGGCGACGGGTTCGGGTGCGGGTTCGGGCGCGGGTTCGAGGTCGGCCGGCGAGCTCAGCGTCCCGCGCACGGCGGTCGCGGCGGCCACGAGCGGGGAGACGAGGTGCGTGCGGCCGCCCTTGCCCTGCCGGCCCTCGAAGTTCCGGTTGGAGGTCGAGGCGCAGCGCTCCCCCGGGGCGAGCTGGTCGGGGTTCATGCCCAGGCACATGCTGCACCCGGCGAAGCGCCAGTCCGCACCGAACTCCTTGAAGACGGTGTCCAGGCCCTCGGCCTCGGCCTGCAGCCGCACCCGCGCCGAACCGGGGACGACCATCATCCGCACGTTCTCGGCCTTCGTGCGCCCGCGCACGACGTCCGCGGCGGCCCGCAGGTCCTCGATGCGGCTGTTGGTGCAGGAGCCCAGGAACACGGTGTCGACGGGGATGTCGCGCATCCTCTCCCCGCCGCTCAGGCCCATGTACTGCAGCGCCCGCTCGATGCCCTGGCGCACCCCGTCGTCGCCGATCTCGTCGGGCACCGGGACCGACCCGGACAGCGGAACGCCCTGACCGGGGTTCGTGCCCCACGTGACGAAGGGTTCGAGGGTGGAACCGTCGAGGACGACCTCGGCGTCGAACTCGGCGTCGTCGTCGGTGCGCAGCGTCCGCCAGTACTCCACGGCGGCGTCCCAGTCCGCCCCCTGCGGGGCGTGCGGGCGGCCCTTGAGGTACGCGAACGTCGTGTCGTCGGGGGCGACCATGCCGGCGCGCGCGCCGGCCTCGATCGACATGTTGCAGATCGTCATCCGGCCCTCCATCGACAAGGACCGGATCGCCTCCCCGCGGTACTCCAGGACGTAGCCCTGCCCGCCACCGGTGCCGATCTCGGCGATGACGGCGAGGATGATGTCCTTGGCCGTCGTGCCGGGCTTGAGCCGGCCCTCGACGGTGATGGCCATCGTCTTGAAGGGTTTGAGCGGCAGGGTCTGGGTCGCCAGGACGTGCTCGACCTCGGAGGTGCCGATGCCCATGCCGAGCGAGCCGAAGGCGCCGTGGGTGGAGGTGTGGGAGTCACCGCACACGACCGTCATGCCCGGCTGCGTCAGCCCGAGCTGCGGGCCCACGACGTGCACGATGCCCTGCTCGGCGTCCCCGAGGGGGTGCAGCCGGACGCCGAACTCCGCGCAGTTCTCCCGCAGCGTCTGCAGCTGCTTGGCCGAGGTCTTGTCCTCCAGCAGCGACAGGGGACGCTCGATGTCGGCCGTGGGGGTGTTGTGGTCCTCGGTGGCGATCGTCAGGTCCAGGCGCCGGACGGGGCGGCCGGCCATCCGGAGCCCGTCGAACGCCTGCGGACTCGTCACCTCGTGCACGAGGTGGAGGTCGATGAAGAGCAGGTCGGGTTCCCCGTCCTGCCCCTGACGGACGACGTGGTCGTCCCAGACCTTCTGCGCCAGCGTGCGGCCCATGACCGGCTCCCCTCTTGCGTCTCACTGGTTGAGACGCCAGTATCGCTTCGTGGACAAGAGTAGCGGAGTCGGCGTCCTGGACAAGGCCGTGCTGGTGCTGGACGCCCTCGAGGCCGGCCCCGCCAGCCTCGCCCAGCTCGTCACGACCACGGGCCTGGCCCGCCCCACCGCGCACCGCCTGGCCGTCGCCCTGGAGCACCACCGGCTCGTCGGCCGCGACCTGCAGGGCCGGTTCGTCCTGGGGGCCCGGCACGCCGAACTGGCCGCCGCCGCGGGCGAGGACCGCCTCGTCGCCGTCGCCGGACCCCTGCTGACGGCCCTGCGCGACGCCACGGGCGAGAGCGCCCAGCTCTACCGCCGGCACGGGGAGCACCGCATCTGCATCGCGGCGGCCGAGCGCCTGCACGGCCTGCGCGACACCGTCCCGGTGGGCTCGTCCATGACCATGCACGCCGGGTCCGCGGCCCAGGTCCTCCTCGCCTGGGACGACCCGGGGCGCCTGTCGGTGGAGCTGCTCGGGTCCCGCTTCGACGCCGCGACCCTCTCGGGGGTGCGGCGGCGCGGGTGGGCGCACTCCAGCGGGGAGCGCGAGACCGGCGTGGCCTCGGTCAGCGCGCCGGTGCGGGGGCCCTCGGGACGCGTCCTGGCGGCGGTGTCGGTGTCGGGGCCGGCCGAGCGCTTCGGGCGGCACCCGGGCCGTCGGCACGCCGACGCGGTCCTGGCCACGGCCGCGGCGTTCACGGCGGCCCTGACCCCGGCGTCCTGAAGGACCCCGGGAAAGGGAGAAGGCCCCCGGTCGGTGACCGGGGGCCTCATCTGTAGCCCCGACGGGATTCGAACCCGCGCTACCGCCGTGAGAGGGCGGCGTGCTAGGCCGCTACACAACGGGGCCCTAGCTTGCAGTACAAGCGCTGGGGTACCAGGACTCGAACCTAGACTAACTGAACCAGAATCAGTCGTGCTGCCAATTACACCATACCCCATGGTGTTCCGCCCGGCCGGGAACCGGCCGAACGAGATGAACTGTACCGGGCGCCCAGGCTGCTTCCCAAATCGGCTCCCCGGCGGCGGACCTGAGCCGCCGGGGAGCCGGTCTGCGGAGGGGACCTCAGAGCGTGGCGCGCAGCCGCCGGAGCCGGGTCAGCGACGCCTCCCGGCCCAGGATCTCCATCGACTCGAACAGCGGCGGGGAGACCCGCCGGCCCGTGACGGCCGTCCGCAGCGGGGCGAAGGCGAACTTCGGCTTGACGCCCAGCCCGTCCACGACGGCCGCGCGCAGTGCCGCCTCCAGGGCCGGCGTCGTCCACTCCTCCAGCGCCTCCAGCGCGGCCAGGGAGGCGTCCAGGACGTCGGCCGCCTCCGGCCGGAGCGCGTTCGTCGCGTCCTCCTCCAGCACCACGTCCTCGTCGGCGGCGAACAGGAACCCGAGCATCCCCGGCGCCTGGCCGAGCAGCGTCATGCGCTCCTGCACCAGCGGGGCGGCCGCGGCCAGCCGCGCGAGCTGGTCGGCGGTGGGGTGCTCGGGCAGCACCCCCGCCGCCCGCAGGTACGGCAGGAGGCGGTCGCGGAAGTCCTCCGGCGCCAGCATCCGCAGGTGGGCGGCGTTGATCGCCTCGGCCTTGGCGACGTCGAAGCGGGCCGGCGAGGCGTTGACGTCGGCGACGTCGAAGGCCGCCACCATCTCCTCGACGCTGAACAGGTCCCGGTCCTCGGCGATCCCCCACCCCAGCAGCGCCAGGTAGTTCAGCAGCCCCTCGCGGACGAACCCGCGGTCGCGGTGGTGGAAGAGGTTGGACTCCGGGTCGCGCTTGGAGAGCTTCTTGTTGCCCTCCCCCATGACGTAGGGCAGGTGCCCGAAGCGCGGGACGGCCTGGGCCACCCCGATGTCGACGAGCGCCTCGTACAGGGCGATCTGCCGGGGCGTGGAGGACAGCAGGTCCTCCCCGCGCAGGACGTGGGTGATCTCCATGAGCGCGTCGTCGACGGGGTTGACCAGCGTGTAGAGCGGGTCGCCGTTGGCGCGCACCAGGACCGGGTCGGGGAACGAGCCCGCCTTGAACTCGATCGGGCCGCGGACCAGGTCGTCGAAGGACCAGTCGCGGCCCTCGGGCAGCCGCAGCCGCAGCGTGGGCTCGCGGCCCTGGTCGCGGAAGGCCGCGACCTGCTCGGGCGTGAGGTCGCGGTCGAAGCCGTCGTACCCCAGCACCTTCGGCCGGCCCGCCGCCTCGTGCCGCGCCTCGATCTCCTCGGCCGTGGAGAACGACTCGTACAGGTGCCCGGCGTCCTTCAGTCGCTGCACGACGTCGTCGTAGACCGCGCGGCGCTGGGACTGCCGGTAGGGGCCGTGCGGCCCGCCGACGTCGATGCCCTCGTCCCAGTCCAGGCCCAGCCAGGCCAGCGCCTCGAGGATCTGGGCGTAGCTCTCCTCGGAGTCGCGCGCCGCGTCGGTGTCCTCGATGCGGAACACCAGCTTCCCGCCCGTGTGCCGGGCGTAGGCCCAGTTGAACAGGGCCGTGCGGATCAGCCCGACGTGCGGGGTCCCGGTCGGCGAGGGGCAGAAGCGGACGCGCACCCCGGAGGTCGGGGTGGCTTCGGTCGCGGGCGCAGGTGTGGTCTCAGTCATGGCGGGACCAGCCTATTGCGCTCCGGGCACCCGTTCGGGTGAGCCCGCAGGGGGCGTCTGCGTCCACCGGGGTGGTTGCCGTCCGTCACGGGTGGGCCGTCCGGGTGGTGAGTCTGCTCACGGAGCGTGACACCTGTCAGCGTCGTGGCGACGAACCGCTGCCGCCGCCCCCAGGAGACCCCCGTGACCCGCCGCTCGCTCAAGCCCCTGGTCGCCGCCGCCGGACTGCTGCTGCCGCTGTCCGCCCTCACCGCCTGCGGCTCCGTGCAGGCCGTCGCCGGGCTGCCCGCCGCCACGGCGACGCCGTCCGCGACCGCGACCCCCACCGCGACCCCCACCGCGACGCCCGTCGCCGTGACGCCCGTGCAGAACGACCTCGCCCTCGGCTCGGCCCACCACGAGCTGCAGGCCGGGGGCATGACGTTGGCGGTGGACTACTGGTCGACCCTGGACATGGGGAAGTGGACCGCCGAGGCCGCCAAGCCGGTCCAGCTCGCCGCCACCATCACCGGCCCGAACCTCGGGACGAAGAAGAGGCAGCAGAAGGCCTACGTCAGCAACTTCACGGTGACCAGCTCCCTCGTCGCCGCCGACGGCACCGTGACGACGGGCCCGACCGTCCAGGACACGTCCCGGCAGACGCCCGGTTACCTCGCGATGGCCCCGTACGCCTACTCCACGTCCTTCGTCGTGCCCGCCGTCCCCGCCGGCACCCGCAGCGTGGAGATGCTCATCAGCTACGACGTGCTGGAGCAGAGCGCGCCGGGCGCGACCGACTACTCCAAGCAGACCGCGACCGACACGATCACCGTCGCGATCGCGCAGCCCGCCGACGCGGAGTGACCACCCGGTGCCTCACTCGGGGGCGGTGAACGTCGTCGAGAGGACGCCGATCCCCTCGACCTCGACCTCGACGCGCTGCCCGGCCCGCACCGGACCCACCCCCGCGGGGGTGCCGGTGAGGATGACGTCGCCGGGCAGCAGCGTCATCGCCGAGGACACGTGGGCCACGATCGAGGCGATGTCGTGGACCATGAGCGAGGTCCGGCCGTCCTGGACGACCTCCAGGTCCTCCCCCGTGCCCACCCGCGTCTCGATCCGCACGTCCGCGGGGTCGAGGTCGGTCTCGATCCACGGCCCCAGCGGCGTGAACCCGTCGGCCCCCTTGGCCCGCCACCACTGCTGGTCCGGGCCCTGCAGGGAGCGCGCCGTGATGTCGTTGGCGACGGTGTACCCGTAGACGACCTCGGCCACGCGCTCCTTCGGGACGTCCTTGCACAACCGGCGGATGACGACGGCCAGTTCGCCCTCGTAGTGCAGTTCCTCCCCCGCCCACGCCGGGATCACCAGCGGGTCCCCGGGACCGGCGACCGACGTGTTCGGCACCGTGAACACCAGCGGTTCGGCCGGCACCTCGTTGCCCAGTTCCTCCGCGTGCGCGACGTAGTTCCGCCCGATCCCCAGCACCTTCGAACGCGGGATGACCGGAGCCAGCAGCCGCGCGTCCACCAGCGGCACCCGCTCCCCCGTCGGGTTCAGCGGGGTGAACAGCGGGTCCCCGGAGACGACGAGGATCTCCTCCTCCCCCGGCGCGCCCTCGACGACCCCGTACCGCGGGTCCGAACCACCGGAGGAGAACCTGGCGATGCGCATCCCCCCACCCTAGTGAGCCCGCTGCGCTCGGCCGGGGGTGGGCGTCGTTGACGCGACGGGCCGGTAGGTCCGGCGCTCCGCGTCAACGACTCGGAGCACCACCTGGGGACGAAGGATGTCGCGGTCGAGTCCGGCTCCACAGGCGCGCCGCTCGTCCGGTCGTCCACAGGAAGGTTCGGTGGACCGGACGGCGCTGCGCGCAGAGCTCGAGGATGCGAGCCATGCCCCGTCGCGCGCCCTACGACCCAGCCACCGTGGACGCCCTGGTCCGGCAGCACGAGCGGGTGGTTCCGCGCTCGCTCCTGCTCGCGGCCGGCATCCCGGAGTCGACCTTGACCGGTCTCACAGGACCGCGCGGCCGCTGGCAGCGCATCCTCCCCGGGGTCGTCCTGACGCACCGCGGAACTCCGACGCTCTTCGAACGCCGGCGAGCGGCTCTCGTCTACGCAGGTCCCACGGCGCGCATCGGTGGGCTGCACGCGCTGGACCTGCACCGCGCACTGCGCGACACCCTGCCCGTGGACGCACCGGTCTTCGTCGTGATCCCGGACGGGGTCCACCGGACGTCCTCGTCGTTCTGCGTCGTCGAGCGCTCGGAACGGGATCCTGGCGACCAGGTGCGGCGCAGCTTCCCGGTCACGAGCGTCGCGCGCGCCTGCGCGGACGCGACACGCGGGCACGACATGTCGCCGGACGACGTGCGGGAACTCATGAGCCAGGTCCTGCGGGAAGACCACTGCACGCTGCGCGACCTGCAGCGGGAAGTGCTGTCCGGGCCGACGCAACGGAGCGCCTCTGCTCGCGCGTCGCTCGTCGAGCTCCGGGCGGGCACCCGCAGCGCGGCGGAGGCCCTCGCCTACCGGACGGTCGTGGCGTCGGACCTGCCGCAACCGCTCTGGAACCAGACGGTCGTCGTCGACGGACGGTGGGTGGGCGAGGCCGACGCGTGGTGGCCCGACCTCGGCGTCGTCCTCGAGATCGACTCGATGGAGTGGCACCTGGGCGCGAAGGCACTGCGCAGGACGCAGGAGAAGGCTCGCCGCTACGCGGCTGCCGGCCTCGTGCTCGTCACCATCGCACCGGCGGACCTGCGCCGGGCCCCGGACGGGTTCCTCGATCTCCTGCGCCGGACGCTCGCAAGGGCCGTCAGGCGCCGCGTGGGGTGACCGCCGGGGACGCAGCGTGGTCGAGCGCCCCCACACGTCGGTGTCGTTGACGCGAAGCGCCGAACCTACCGGCGCTTCGCG